>JAAUPT010000023.1 GCA_012032965.1 Nitrospira sp. | reverse complement strand
AGCTATGCAGATTTATCGATTGTTTCTTTAAAAAGCGCAATGCCGATTCAGAATCAGACGCTTTCTGTGCTGCGGCGGAAAAGACGCGCGCCAGATCACCCAGAAAGCGGGCGTCTTGCAGAATGTAATATTTGAATTTGCTTTCAGGCAACGTGCCGCTACCGAGGGTGACGACGAAGGGATGGGTAAGTTGGGCCTCCCAGATTGACGTGGCGAGTTTTCTCAGATGCCGTGAGAACGACATAGCACCCTTTCTAGAGACGCTGGGTATCTCGTGAGCAACGTTTCGGTTTAAGACGCGGGCCACGCGTTGCACAGGTCTCGATATGATCAGTATGGAGTCCAGGGCCTGGGTAAACGATTGATGCCGTCCAGTGCGGCCACTTTGTAACATTCTGCCAGTGGTCGGATAGTTAAAGACCGTGTCGATGAAATAATCGATCTTTCCGTGAAAGGCCATGACTGCCTGACCGATGTGTATTAGCTCCGTCGCGCCCTCGCCGATGACATGAACGCCGAGTACTTCATGTGTCCGACTGTGAAACAAGAGCTTGAGCATGCCGGTCTCGTCGCCCATCAGCAGCCCTCGGGCGATTTCTCTATAGTGTGCGATACCCACGGCATAGGGGATTTCAGCCTGGGTGAGTTCTTCCTCGCTCACTCCGACCATGGAGATTTGCGGAATGGAGTAAATGCCATAGGGCAATAACGAGTTGTCGATGCGATCCGGATAGCCGAAGGCATGGCAGGAGGCGTGGCGTCCTTGCTGCATCGCGGTCGAGGCTAGGGCCGGAAAGCCGATGACGTCGCCGGCTGCATAGATATGTGGAACCAAGGTCTGGAAGTGTTCGTTGACACTCAGACGACCGCGATTGTCCGATTTCAATCCTGCCGCTTCCAGATTGAGCTCCTTTGTCGCGCCGACCCGGCCGATCGCATACATAAGCGTAGATGTTTGGAGCGGCTTGGCATGCCGCAAGCGAACATCGATCAATGGTCATCTCCCTTCTTGATCTTGACCACTTCTTCTTCGTGATACAGGACAACGCCGCTTTCTTTTAATTTGCGTTGGAGCATATCGATGATTTGGGTATCGGCGAACTCTAACAGACGCGGACGTTTGTCGATGAGGGTCGTAGAAATTCCCAGTGCGGCGAGGATGGAGGCGTACTCTGTGCCGATGACCCCACCTCCGACGATGACGATGGAGGTGGGAAGGCGTTTCAGCGTCAGGAGTCCGTCCGAATCGATGATGGAAATGTCGTCGAACGGAATATCGGAGGGGCGGCTTGGTTTTGTGCCGACGGCAATGACAATGAAGTCTGCCGTATGTTCGACCGAGTCGTTCCAGTGTCGAATGCAAAGACGGTGCGCATCGAGAAAACTGGCTGATCCGAAAATCATATCGATTCGGTTCCTGGCCATCTGATCGTGCACGACCTTGATCTCGTTCTTGATGACGTAGGTGGCGTGGAGAGAGAGTTCCTCGATCGTGATCGTTTCCTTAAGTCGGTGCGGAGTCCCGTAGATGCTGCGTTGTGGAATTCCGGAAAATAGAGTACGGCTTCTCGAAGGGCCTTACTCGGAATCGTGCCCGTATTGATGCAGACACCTCCGACGACTTCTTTCTGCTCGATCACGCCCACTCGCTTGCCGAGTTTCGAGGCCTGGACCGCTGCCTTTTGCCCGGCTGGTCCCGAACCGATGACAAGTAGATTGTAATGAGCCATCAGAGCTTCTTGAACACTCAGGTGACGGTTGAGCCGACAGAACGACTACAGGCTCCCCGTCACCTCGGTTCCAACCTACCTTCCTCTTAGCTTTGGGTCACCAATCGACGGGCGAACTGGAAGGCTTCTTCCATGTCCGGTAGTTGGGTGAGCTCAGGGGTGATCTGGAGATAGCGAATCGTGTTCATCGTATCGACGACCATCACAGCTCTGGTCAAAATGTGTGGACCTTCCAAGAAGAGGCCATGGGTTTTCCCGAAGTCGCCGCCTCGATAATCGGACAAGAACGTCACATTGGCGATCTTGGCTTCCTGGGCAAAACGTTTCTGCGCAAAGGGGGTATCCACACTGACCGTGATGAGTTCTACCATTTATCAAGGCCTTTATTTTTCTCGCTGAGAAGATGTGTCTGTTGCTCACAGACCGGTGTATCAAGGGAGGGGACGACATTGATGATGCGTACTTTTCCCGCGCCTTTCGTTTCCACGATATTGATGAGCGTCAAGTCGTTCTGCGCCACCTTGACGTCCCGCAGCATATCCCCGACCTTCACTCCGTTGCCGCTCAAGGGCAGTGAGTTGCCTTTGAACAGGACCATATTTCCTTCTCCAGCGGTTGCGCTCCCGTCTGCCACCGGCATGTTCTTGTACGAGAAGGCCTGTCCGGATGATCCGGCTGTTGTCTGGCATCCCATGAGGCCAAGTGAGAGGCACAGCGCTGTGCTGATGAACCCATAATAGTATCGCGTCCGCATCGTATACTCCTTTCTGAAGATCATGAGTGATCGGTCATCGTTTTTGGGTAGTGCCCTTCGACGTTACGATTGAATATACGCGATCAGCGATCGGTTCACCAGCCCCGGGCGTTCCCATTGCGGCATATGACCGGCATTGGGGATCCTGACGAACTGTGATCCACGGATTCTGTGGTGAAGTTCTTCACCCACGGGCATGGGGAACACTCGGTCGTATTCCCCCCAGATGATCAGGGTTGGGTGTGCGATGGTGCTGAGGCGTGGGGCGAAATCGGTTTCCCAGGAGGGGAGGGCATTTCTCACGGCCATGATGGGTTTGATGATGCCGGGGCGTCGACGATTGCGGTTCGATCGGTCGATGACGGCCGGTGTGAGAAGGGTATGGTCGTGCACGATTTCCTTGAGTACGGATTCGGTCGCCATTCCACCGAACAACCAATTGCCCAACGAAATCAGCCAGACTGGGGCTCGCGTTTCCAGGACTTGCCTGAATGACCGGCTACTGAGCTTGACCATGACCTGAGACGGCAACCCGCTGATGAGCACCAGTTTGTCGACGCGCGTGGGATGGATGATTGCCATGCCAATGGCTAATCCCGCACCCATGGAATTGCCGACAAGTGTCGCCTTGTCAATCTGAAGGGCCTTCATGAATCCGATACAAAAGTCCAACATCTGGTCTGTGCGGTAGTCGATGTCGGGCTTGTCGGAAAGCCCAGAACCAGGCAGGTCCAGCGTGAGCACACGGAACTGCTTAGATAAGGTGTGCTGCTGATGTTCCCATTGCCACATGGATCCCCCAAAGCCATGGATCAGGATGACGGGTGGGCCGGTGCCGACATCAAGGTACGCGATCCGCTGATTATGGACGAGAACGGTCTTGATCGGGATGGGTTCTCCTGGGGGGCGATCTAACGTTTCAAAATAGGGCGGGATTTGTGAGGGTGGGGCACAACCGGTCATCAGGTACGATACGAGGCACAAGATGGGCAGCGCAAGTTGCCACAGTCCGTATGGGCGGAGGGTCGAGTCGGTGATGGGATTACTCAAGTTGAATGACCGTTTCATCGGTCTTCACATTGTCTCCCTCGCTCGCTAGGATCGTCGCGACTTTCCATCGATGGGTGCCGGGACCTGGCTTTCCATCTTCATCGCTTCGATGATCAACAGGGGGTCGCCGGCTTGCACCTGATCACCGATTGCAGCGAGGATCTTCACGACGCGGCCTGGCATGGGCGGGGCGACGTCACCAGGTTTTGATGGCTTGGGTCGTTTGGGTTTTCCTCCGGAATCGGTCTCCTGGGATTCGGGGACACCGGCCAATACTTCCTGGATCGGTTCAAGCGAGACTTCCTCCAGCTTGTCGTTGACCCGGATGTAGTAGGGTTTGCGGCCGTCGATCTTTCGACCGGAGCCCGAGACCTTCACATGATACGTTTCGCCATGTACCGTCACATTAAATTCAACGGGGGCTAGATGCAGTTCATGAGCGGTCATGGGCCCTTTTGCCGAGCCGAATTCAAGCGGTTCCGGGGTCAGATCGCCTTTTTCACGAGCCTCGAAAAAGTCACGCGCGATGTTGGGGAAGAGCACGAACGACAGCTGGTCCTCGATGCTTTGGGCGGACTCGGGCAGTTCCTTTTTGGCATCGTCCAATTCCGGATCCAGGCGATCGGCGGGTCTGCTCTTGATCGGGGTTTCGTCGCCGGTTGCGCGCGCCATCACATCGAGATCGACTTGTCCCGGTGCACGGCCATAGAGTCCCAAGAAATAATTCTTCGTTTCAGTCGTGATGACTTTGTATCGTTCTCCCGTCAGTACATTGAGGGTCGCCTGGGTTCCGACGATCTGGCTGGTCGGGGTGACGAGCGGAGGATATCCCATCTCTTTTCGTACACGTGGCACTTCGTCAAGAACCTCTTTCATCCGGTCCAGGGCGTTCTGTTCGGCTAATTGAGCCGCCAGATTCGACAACATACCTCCGGGAATCTGCGACATGAGGATTTCGGCATCGACGCCGGTAAAATCGCTCTCGAACTGACGGTACCTGCGACGAACAGTCCGAAAGTGTTCGTGATCGGCTGGAAGGATGCGAGGTCCAGACCCGTGTCATAGGGCGTGCTCTGGAGTGCGGCGACCAACGTTTCGGTCGCCGGGTGGGATGTCCCCCCAGCCAGCGGCGAAATCGAGGTATCCAGCATGTCAAGCCCTCCAAGAATCGCCATCAACGAAGACATGGAGGCCATCCCCGAGGTGTAGTGGGAGTGCAGATGGAGCGGAACTTTGACCGCCGCTTTCAGTCGACGCACCAGGCGATACGCATCGAGCGGAGCCAAGAGCCCAGCCATATCTTTGATGCAAATGGTATCCGTCCCCAGATCTTCCAACTTCCTGGCGAGATCCACGAAACGGTCGATACTATGCACCGGGCTGACTGTATAGGAGATGGCCGCTTCCGCATGTTTACCGCAGGCCTTTACTTCGCTCACGGCCCGATCGAGGTTTCGCACGTCGTTCAGTGCGTCGAAGATGCGGAAGACATCGATACCGTTCTTAGCCGAACGTTCAATGAACTGTTCCACCACATCGTCGGCGTAATGTCGATAACCGACAAGATTTTGTCCCCGCAACAACATCTGGAGTTTGGTGTTGGGCATCGCGGCTCGTAACGCCCGGAGCCGTTCCCAAGGATCTTCCTTCAAAAAGCGCAGACAGGTATCGAAGGTCGCTCCGCCCCACACTTCCAGCGACCAATAGCCGATAGCATCGAGCTTCTGTGCGATCGGCAGCATATCCTCGGTGCGCATGCGGGTAGCCAGTAAGGATTGATGTCCGTCTCGCAGCGCGACATCGGTAATCAGGACCGGCTTGCCGACTGCCGGCTGGATTGTGAACTCACTGGGGCGCGATGTGACCTTTTTTGACGTCTTCACCGTCGGAACATACGATGCGGTCTTCTTCGCCTGTTTTCTTGCTGGTGGTCGTCTTTTTGCCATGACGTCTCGTGTGGTGTGTTAGGCCTCGGCGGCGTTGTCGGAATTACTAGAGTCCTTCGTATGCGGCGATTGCGGCAGACAGTGCGAGAACAAGATCTTCCGGCTGCTCAAACTCGTGGTACGAGTACAACTCAGGGTGGGTGTCCAGATACGACGTGTCGAAGCGCCCTGCGATAAAATCCGGCTCCTGCATGATCGTCTCCATGAAGGGAATCGTCGTTTTCACTCCGCGGAGCACGTACTCCTCAAGGGAGCGTCTCATCCGACTAACGGCTTCTTCCCAGGTGCGTCCCCGGACCGTCAACTTGGCCAGCAGGGCGTCGTAATAGGGCGGCACGGTGTAATCCTTGTACACCGCTCCGTCGATGCGGACGCCGATTCCACCAGGAGAGAAGTACGCCGTGACAGTGCCTGTGCAGGGCAGGAAATTGTTTTTCGGATCTTCCGCATTGATCCGGCACTGAATCGCGTGGCCTTGCAGGATGACATCTTCCTGCTGGATGCTGAGCGGCAGGCCTGCTGCGATCTTAATTTGATTCCGCACGATATCGATGGCGGTAATCTGCTCCGTCACCGTGTGTTCGACTTGGAGTCGCGGATTCATCTCGATGAAGTAAAACTTGCCTTCTTGATCGAGGAGAAACTCCACGGTTCCCGCGTTGTCGTAATTCACCGCCTGGGCGATGTCTACCGCGGCCTTTCCCATGTCGGCCCGGAGCGTAGGGGTCAGGACGAGGGAGGGGGCGATCTCGATCAGTTTCTGGTGTCGTCGCTGGATTGAACAGTCTCGTTCTCCGAGATGGATGATGTTGCCGTGGCGATCTCCCAGAATTTGGAACTCGATGTGATGCGGGCGCTCGATATATTTTTCGATGAAGACGCTGCCGTCGCCGAAAGAGGCCTGCGCTTCCCGCGCCGCAACCTCCATGTTCTCGAGCAGTTCCTCATTGGACCGCACGACTCGAAGGCCACGACCGCCGCCTCCGGCGCTTGCCTTGATCATGACGGGGGTAGCCCGTTGTTTTTACGAAGGCCAGGGCTTCCTTCACGTTGGTAATGGCCCCATCGGTGCCGGGCACAACCGGAACGCCGACCGATTCGGCGAGCTTACGCGCCTTCACTTTGCTTCCCATGAGGGTAATGGCATGGGTCGAAGGGCCGATGAATGTGATATCCGAGGCCTGACAAAGCTCGGCGAACTCCGCATTTTCAGAGAGAAATCCATATCCTGGATGGATGGCGTCAGCGCCGATTCGTTTGGCAAGGTCGACGATCTGCTTGCTATCAAGGAATCCCTTCACCGGTCCGGGTCCGACCATGTAGGATTCGTCCGCCTTTTTCACGTAGATCCCGGTTGAATCCGCTTCGGAATAGATCGCTGCGGTGGCGATATTCAACTCGCGGCAGGCGCGGATGATCCGCATGGCGATTTCACCGCGATTGGCTACTAAGATTTTTCTTTGAACATGTGCTGAGCCTGCGCGCTCTCGTGTGGATAGGGAGTGAGCTCAGAAAAACGAGCGCGTAAGCTAGCATAGGATCAGGAGGTCTGTCGAGGGAGAAGCGCTGCGGATTCAGTAAATTGATCACGGAATCGGAGGGTTACTCTCGTTCAGTTGTCAAAGAATTGGGTCGCCACTAGCACCTCTATTATGTAGAATGCCTCAGGTGTTTCGCTGTGATAACGTCGCCTTTAGTGAGAGGTCTTTTTCGATGGTCAGGATAATTCCCTACCCAGCTCGGCACGGGCCCAGAGATATCCAGCATGGTCGTACCTGCAAATGTACACCGGTGGTGGATCGCAAGAGGATGGCCGATCTCTGGGTTAGAAAATGGTTGGCTCCTCTCCTAAGTATGTTCCTGGTTGTCGTGTTCTCCTCCAGTCCGGTATGGAGCGAATCTCCTGCTCCATCCGTCCATTGGGGTGCCATGGCATTTCCTGATCAGTATTCCACATTTACCGGTGGGTTGACCCTCAATCGGTTCACACCGACGGATGGTTTGGGGAACAAGTATGATTCTACGGTTGGGAATACGCTCGGCTTTAACTTGATCACGATGAGCTGGACCAACATTGGGGTGGATTCCTACAAGGCTGGAGCACCAACCTGACGGCTGGAGTCAGTCCCACAGGTGACGAGCCCACGCAATACCTTCAAAACAAGGTCGTCCATCAACTTCGTCAGTTGCCAACGGTTCCGACGGTGGATCCGCGTCGTGAAACTGACGCCATGATCGATGGGTCCATCACACGATGGTTTCCATTGTTTCGCCCCAAGGTCATCTTTGCGGGTGCGGGGTTTTCTGTGGGCACGATTTATCAGCAAGGGTTTCTTCGAGCCGGTATCAGGCGGATGCCGATTACGCCAACACTCTATTCTGGAAGCTGGGGAGATGTGAGTGCACGAGCTTCCGTCCTCGGGCGGATCAGTTATCAGGACAACGGAGCCGTACTACATTCCGTGAGAAGGACCGCCGGACTGGTGCAGCCGTCGATCGCCTTTGGTCAGTATGTGACGACTGAGACAGGCGAAACGATTCCGACGTGGGAAATTGAGTTTGCCCTCATGTGGGACTCTGGGATTTTCGTGAATACGACGGGGCAGAGCCAGGAACATTTTGCGTGGGCGATTGCGGGGTCTTTTGGACCGGTGCGGCTCGAAACCTGGAACGACAGCATGGGCAACATCGCGGAGCGCGACTATGGACCGACGTACGGCGCGACTCTGACTCTCGATGTTTTCCGTGTGTGGAACATGATACAAGACTTCCGATCGAAACCGACTACGAACCAGTCAGCCTCGTCGTAGAATTCATCACGGCGAAGTGTGCCGCGCCTTGAGGTAATATTTGGTGGACCTTTTCCCCTCATGGCCGCCAACGGTTCGTCTCTCGCATGCGCTTCTTCTGAGTGAGGAGAGTAGGCTGAATTTTGGATAAATCCGGCGTGGCGCACCGACAGGAACATCGTCTTTCCGATTGCCTAATCAATCACCGAGCTCGCGTTTATTGAATCCATTCAGATGCGCTGAATCTAAAGTGATACGCCTTTCTGGCCTATTACTTAGAGAATCAGTAGGGCAATTCCTCGTAATTCAGACAACTCTCGGGATGATTCTTACGCGGTATGGTCCTTGCTTTTCTAAGACTCAGTATTTCCGTATTGAAGAGTCAGTGTCCAGTAGGATTCCTAGCTGTGTGCGGTGCATCATTATATGCTATGGTCTAACCCATTCAATCAATAATGCGTAGGTGTGTACGTGGAAAGCCCACGAGGGGGCATAGTATGAGCACAGTCAAAAGCCAGTTTGTCCAGCATACGTGGGCGGCAATAGCGTTCGTCCTCGTTCTCGGTGCTCTCTCGATGATCTGGCCTAGTATCATTGCCGTATCCCTCGGTATCCTCCTCCTGCTCCAATCCCTCAACGCCGACCAGGAAATTGCAGTGCTATCGTGGAAAGAGGTTGGCAATGTGTTGATCGTCCTCGCCTCCCTTCGGCAATCCGGTCTTTAGGCGACTTTCTCCTAACGAGTTCCATTGGCGCGTTCGTCAGTCAAGCGCATGTCGCCAGCAGCAGATGGGTTTTGATTAATGATGTGTGTCGAAGCGTAGTCTCGTCGAGTACGAGATAGTCAAGGTTGGAGAATTCGCGTGCCTATTAGCCGCTTGGCGGCCATCTCTGCTGACTCCTCTGATTCATATATCGAATCCAACCTCCGTCACACACATATGTTTCAGCTGAAGCCGTCACCACAAGTCCAGTGTCATACTGGACACGTATCTGCCAAGGTACTCTTGGCGTGTCGCCGTCTTGCCCGCAAATCGTTGATGAGCCACGTGCCCTGCTGCTGAGGAAGCCATCGAGAAGTGATATCCTAGACCAGGCGTTGGGAACTATGGCTTGAGAAATCCCGACCTGGTCGTATAGGTTGACACTCTATGAATCTGAGGTTGTGGTACAGGATGAAGAGGAGTGCTTTGACCAGCGCAGTGACGATATGTGTTGTTTTTCAGGGATGCGCGATCGCTCACCTTCCCCCGGTGGAACAGAAGCCTCATCCGGTTGTCGATCAGTCAGCGAAGGTGCGGGACTTGCGGAAGCAAATTCGTGAGCGAGATGAACGGATTCAAGAGTTAGAGTCTCAACTGGAAACATTGAAATTGATTGACCAAGATTCCAGACAGCAGAAAATGTTACTCAAGCCGCCTACAACGCTGGAATCTCTCGAATGACCGGCTTCCACCAGGATAAGTAGCAGGCATCAACCTGCCTCCCGATGCTTTCCGATTAACTCACGGACGGTGGAATTTTTCGGCGACCGCGCCGCAATATCCGATCGCCCACCGCTACTCATGTTGGTGCGGAGTGGCTGACGCTGTCGGCATGGGGGCCGAAATACATCCCTCTATGAACTCGACCTTGCATTGCCATGAGGATGCCGCCTCGTTGACGCGGGTAATCACATCAGCAGATTTCACAGTAGTTGGAAGAATGTCCACGAGCACATGGTCGGGGATGCGATTAAAATACACACCGATCACACCAGGAATGGCCTGTAGAACAGCGTTCATCTCGGTTTCCTTGCTGTCACAACCTGAGCCGGTCAGCGTCAAGGGAAGCCGCTCCTTGACAGGCGGAGCTGCTGAAACCGGCAGCGCGAGAGTAAGACTTGCGAGAAACAGCGTGGTCGAAATGGCTCGATAACTCCAGATATTTCGCATGCAAGGAACTCCTCATCCGTACCCGAGAATTCTAGCACACAAGTGCCCGCGGATAAAACACACGAACCCCACTCTGTTATAGCGTTGCCAGAAGAAGATCAGGTTCTATCGCTTTATGAAGTGCCACCTTCAGATGTGAGGGAGTGCCTGCGACACCATTATGGTGAAAGTCGATGGACTCAGTATTGGAATCCGGCGATAATGTAAGTCGTATGATCGCACCTCGCTCCGATCAACCTCGTCCAGTCTGGCCGGAAATCGTGGGACTCATTCCAGCGGCTGGCCAAGCGAAGCGCCTGCAGCCGTTTCCCTGCAGCAAGGAATTATTTCCTGTGGGATTCACCAAAGATCCACAGACGGGGATGCTGCGGCCAAAAGTGGCGGCGCACTATCTCTTGGAAAAATTCAAAGCCGCCGGCATTTCTAAAGCCTTCATCGTCATCCGCGAGGGGAAATGGGACATCCCGAACTATTTTCAGCAGGGACAGGGCGTAGGCCTCTCGCTTGCTTACCTTGTCATTCCTGGATCAGTCGGTCCCCCCGACACTCTTGATCGCGCATATCCATTTACCGCTCAGCACCGGATTGCGTTCGGCTTTCCTGACATTCTCTTCGGTCCACCGGATGCCTATGGGCGATTGGTTGAACAACAGGAGCGAACCGGGGCGGACGTCGTGCTTGGTCTGCATCGCATTGAAGATACGCGCATCTGGGATATGGTGGATAGTGACACGGACGGGCGGGTCCGTGAGATTGTGATGAAACCCGCTTCGACGACACTGACGTTCGGCTGGTGCTTCGCCGTCTGGATGCCCGCCTTTTCTGAGTTCTTGCACCAGTTTCTCCGTGCCGAGGAGACGAAGCGCAATATGAGCGTCTTGGCCAGCACGTCCAACGATCCAGGAGGGGACTTAGCGGTCGGCGTCGTCTTTCAAGCAGCCCTCAAGGCTGGGCTGACAATACAGGCCGTGAAGTTTCCACAGGACAGCTATCTCGATATCGGCACGCCTGAGAACCTCGCGAAAGCGGTACGCCGAGAAGCCAGTGAATGACGACAAGGCGCCCACGGACGCGATGGTTCTTCCTATTCCGGGGACTTACTTGGCCTGGACGAGAAAGGCTTTTGATCGCGCATTCCCACCGCTGGCGACAATATCGATGAACGACATGCCTGGCCGAACATCGGGAACCGTTGCCGTGATGGTTGTATCGTTTACATACGTATAGTCGATCGTGGTCGGACCTGCTGCACTAAACGCCACACC
>JAAUPT010000288.1 GCA_012032965.1 Nitrospira sp. | reverse complement strand
TGGGGAGGCGTACTGGGTCTCACCCTCATGGCAGGCGTCGGCGTATTCAATCCGACTGTCAGTTTCGGCGAAGTCGTGTTGGTTGGGCTGTGCCCAATCCTCGCTGTCGGTATCATGGTCAACCGGCGACTTCTCCGAGAAAGTGGACGACGCGAGGCCTTGATTCAGGAACAAATCGCCTTCGTCGAATCCCGTCATGAAGAATTACGCGAAGCCTATCTCGAACAAGAACAGATGCGTGTCGAACTCCGACGCAAAGTGGCTCAACTCACGGCACTGCACCGAGCGGGCCTCTCATTCAGCTCGACCTTTGAACGAGACGCCCTCCTACACCAGGTGCTGGAGGCCCTCACGCATGAGCTCAACTACAACAGCGCCATGGTTTCCATGTTTGATCCCTTCGAGCACACCATCGAGCACATACGTCTGATCGGAGCGCCTCCGGAGGTTGCAGCATTCGCCCAGTCGTGCCGGATTTCCATCACCGATCGTGAGAGTCCCGAGGGCGTGGTGGTGCTGCAGGGGAGCCCGCTGTTGGTCAAAGACATTGAAACGATTCGGCATCGACTCCATCCGCTCAATCAACGCCTGGCGGAATTAAGTCGCACGAAAGGCTTGGTCGTGGTCCCCATCAAAACCAAGGGTCGGGTGTGGGGTATGCTGACCGTTGATCGCTCGCACAACCAAAGCGTAACCGAAGACGATTTAGATCTGATGCAGACGGTGGCGAGTCAGGTCTCCATTGCGCTGGATAACGCGTCCGCCTATCAGCAGATCGAAGAGTGGAACCAAGGGTTGGAACTCAAAGTCAGGGAGCGCACCGAAGCTCTTGAACGAGCGGATCGCCTGCGAGCACAGTTCCTCTCACATGTATCACACGAGCTCAGGACACCGCTCACATCCATCAAAGGGTTTATCCAGAATCTGCTTGATGGACTGACCGGACCGCTGAACGAGAAGCAGCAGCGGTATCTCGTCCGTATGTCGGACAATTCGGATCGACTGGTTCGGATGATCGAGGATCTCCTCGATCGTACCCGTATCGAAACAGGGCGCTTGGAGGTGCATCCGGCCGATGTAGAGCTTGAACCGTGCCTGGCTGACGTAATCGAGCAACTCAAACCGTTGGCGCATGTCAAACAGCAAACACTGGAGTTCACTTGTTCGGACAACACCATTGTCGCCTGGGCGGATCGTGATCGCTTGATTCAGACGGTCGTTAATCTGGTACAGAATGCTATCAAGTTCACTCCGCCTGGAGGGCAGGTCACAGTTGCCTGCGACCTGTTGAATAATCGAACAGCGACTGTTCTGGTTCGAGACACAGGACCCGGCATTCCTCCAGAACATCTTGAGAACATTTTTGACCCCTTCTTTCGCATTCAACAAGGCCAGCGCACTGCGCCAAAAGGATTGGGATTGGGGCTTTCAATCGTGAAGACCTTGGTCGAATTGCAGGGAGGGGAGGTGGCAGCTCGCAACCTCCAGGGAAGTGGCGCAGAACTCGCCTTTACGCTTCCTATCCATTCAGTCGAGGCGCGACCCTCGCTTGAGTCACACGTTATCGGTCGACAAATCCTAGTCGTGGATGACGACACCGACATCCAGCAGCTGCTTCATGATCGATTGAGAGCAGAAGGCTACCAGACGTACTCGGCGTTTGACGGACGGCAAGCCCTTGAGACCTTGCAATCAAGTAGATTCGATGGCGTGATTCTCGACATTGGGATCGGCCAGATCGACGGTCTCGAAGTGTTACGGCAGGTCCGTCTGACGAATCAGAAGATCCCCATCATCATGGTGACTGCGACCGGATCCCAGGAGTTGGCCGTCAAGGCGATCGGAATGGGCGCGCAAGCCTATTTACTCAAGCCGTTCGACACCGCTGAGCTTCAGCAGGCTATGGATTACTGGTTCCAACGTGTATGATCTGCATAGTTTGCCGGATCAGCGTCATCGCAGGCTGATCAGGAGGGCTTGACGTAGGTTCATGCGGAGGTATGCTTCGACACCCATCATGCGCAGGCTTCCTCTTCTTCTGATTGTTATCGCGCTCATCTGCAGTAGTTCTCCTGTATCGGCTCAAGTGCCCCGTATCTTTGGGCAGGGGGTAGCAGCGTCGGGGATGGGGAATGCCTTTGCGGCACAAGCCGACAATCCCTCAGCGCTCCACTACAACCCTGCCGGCATGACGCAATTACCTGGAGTGCAAGTGATGGCGGGAGGGCTTCTTGTCGGTGGCCCGCTCAGCCACAGAAGCCTGAATGGTCTTACGACGTCCGGCGATCATGATGGTGTCATTGCATGGCCACCTCCCGCGCATACCTATATTACGGCGAATCTCCAGGGTCTTGGTGTTCCCCTGCTTGATAAGCTTACGGTAGGGGTGGGAATGACCACTCCATTCGGTTCAGCCACGCGATGGCCGGATACAAGTCCATTTAGTACGGTTGCCACCTTCAGCACATTGCCGTTGTTTGATATCAAGCCAACGATCGCCTATCGACTTCTTCCTGATCTTTCCATTGGAGCAGGAGCAGACATCTACACCTTCGCAGGCCTTTTCGGTGAAGGTCACGCAGAGTTTCAGAGAGTTGTCTCTCCTGGAAACAAGCTTGAGCTCAATGGAAAGATACGGCACTTGGCTTTAATGTCGGCGCGTTATACACGGCCTTGCGGAATGGAGATGGGTTTCCGGTCGTCAACGTCGCCGTTGTCTACCGAAGTCAGGCAACACTCCATTTGGACGGGGTCCAGTTGATCAACGGTGTCAAGGTCCGAGATACGACTACGACTCTCGTGTTGCCTCAGGTTATTACCGGTGGAATCGCGCTGTGGCCCGTCCGGAATACTGAGCGTGAGTGGAAGCTCGAATTGAACGTCGATTATGTCGGCTGGAAGTCGGTCAGAAACTTAGATATCCGGAGACCGGATGGAACCGTGATCCTTCCTCAGCCACAAAATTGGAAAAGCACCTATGCCATTCTGGTCGGGACCGAGTATCGCTGGCTGAAGATGAATCAACTGCCTGGCTGGGAAGTGGCGGTGCGAGGCGGTTATACGAACCAGCAAACACAAGTCCCAGACGCCACGTTTAATCCCACGACTCCATCGGCCGACGTACATATCATTTCAATGGGTTTGGGATTGCTCTGTAGGGAAAATGGATCGTTTCTGGGGCTGATGACCTGTGGCAGTCTTGGAATTGGATCGATCAAGGCAAAAGTCGTTGGTGTGGATCTGTCTTACCAGGTGTCACTATATGAGCCGAGAACTGTTGCAGGAAATACGCTCGATCGAGCCGTTGTGAACGGATTCTACCAAAATACTGCACACGCCGGAGGTCTTTCCGTCCGAGCCAGTTTCTAGCCGTTGACGTGGTAACTCTGCAAGGCTCTCGAGGTGTAGAAATCTCTCCGAGTGTCAATGCGCCCAGATGTGCGAATGACTTTATTCTGAACGATACAGCCTGGGAATCTGCGGGCTGATCGCACAGAGAACCTCGTACGAGATTGTTCCTGTCCACTCGGCAAGATCATCAGCCGTGATGCACTCGTTCGCTTGTTGCCCGATCAGCACGACTTCGTCCCCAACGGCAACGCTTGGGATCATGGTCACGTCTATCATCACCATATCCATGCACACCCGTCCTACAATGGGAGCACGTCGTTCTCGAACCAGAACGTGACCTCGATTTGAGAGCTGCCGGCTTAACCCATCGGCATAGCCGATCGGGAGAACCGCGATCCGGGTTGGACGTTTGGCCATGAACGTAC
>JAAUPT010000022.1 GCA_012032965.1 Nitrospira sp. | reverse complement strand
GCTTTTCAGATTGGGATGGCATCCAGGCATACCATTCGAAGACGGCCTGCGTGCGACGATCCAATGGTACCAAGACCATGAATCCTGGTGGCGTCCTATCAAGTCCGGAGAGTTTCGGCAATATTATGAGCAGATGTACGGTACACGGCTGCAGCAAGCAGCCTGAAGCAACCGTGGCTGTGGGCTAATCCGCGAGTACGGCGAGCAATCCCACCAGTATTACGATTGTAGCGACCGTACGTGAGTTCACCTACAAAATGCGCATCCTCCTCACTGGAGCTCATGGTCAATTAGGCAACACACTGTGTAAGTTCCTGGGTTACGAAACACTTGTTCCCAAGGATCTACCAGGCTTTGATCTTGCAAGACAGAATATTGAGGAAGAGGTTCTGGAAGCTTCTCCGGATCTCATCATTCATGCAGGGGCCTATACCGATGTAGATGGTGCTGAAAGAGAGCCTGATCGCGCCATGGCGGTGAACGCCAAAGGTACCGAGCAGATTGTGAAGGCTGCTGTTCGACTTGGGGCCCGCATGGTCTACATTTCTACCGATTATGTGTTCGACGGCAATCAGAAAGTTCCCTATCGCGAGGACGATAGCCCTCATCCCATTAATCAATACGGACTGACAAAATGGAAGGGGGAACAGGTGGTTCTGGCATCTGGAGTCAGAGCGCTGGTTATTCGTACGGCGTGGCTCTATGGATCGGTCGGCAGGAACTTCGTGAAGTCAATTATGTGCGCAGCGCGGACCGAATCGGTTTTGAGGGTTGTTAATGATCAATGTGGGTGTCCCACATACGTTGAAGATCTCACCGCTGCCATCATGGCGCTTGTCGGACAAAATGTGACGGGTATCATCCATGTCACCAATCGCGGTCAGTGTACGTGGTTTGAATTCGCACAGACGATTATTAGGGAAATGGGTTTGCCCTGTTCCGTCTTGCCGATTACAACTGAACAGGCAGGGCGTCTTGCCAAGCGCCCGCACTATTCAGTGTTGAGTTCCGATCGCACAGTGTCGTTTGGCCTTGTGCTCCCTGAATGGAGAGAGGCGCTCACGCGGTTTGTGAAGCAGGCTCAAATACCCATCACGTAGGTTCTCTGATCATCAGCCGTCCCTCTTCAAAACACTTTCTGAATGGTGAAGGGACTTGCTAGGATAGCACGCAATCTCCGCTGGTGTCTTTTCATCATCTGGTGATGCGCATATGAAGGCAAGAATGCAACGGAAGCCCGAGAGAAACCTCTTACGCAATATTCGGTTAGTTGCCACCGACGTGGATGGAGTCCTGACCGATGCCGGTATGTACTATTCCGAGTCCGGTGATGAATGGAAAAAATTCAACACCAGAGACGGAATGGGTATCAAGCTGCTGCAGAAGGCTGGGCTCATCACGGCGATCGTCACGCAGGAGCGAACCAGGCTGGTAGCCAGGCGGGCGGAAAAGCTCGCTATTCCTGAGCTTCACCAAGGAGTCATGGACAAGTTGTCGGTGATCCGAGACATGGCTGAACGACATGAGATTTCTCTGCGCCAAATCGCGTATATCGGGGATGACGTCAACGACATGGAGGCGCTGAATGCGGTGGGGTTTTCCGCGACTCCCGCAGATGGTCTTCCTCAAGTGCGAAAGATCGTTGACTATGTTGTCGACTGAAGGGTGGAGAGGGCGCGGTGCGAGAGCTGGCAGAAATGATCCTCCTGTCTCGAATCAAAGCACCCACTAAACGAGAACGTTGAGGGAAGGTATGGCGCACAAATACTCATTGTATCCGGTGATCATGGCGGGAGGGAGCGGGACCAGGTTTTGGCCGCTGAGTCGCCATCTGTTTCCCAAGCAGCTCTTGCGGATCGGCGGGGAACATACGTTGATTCAGCAGACTATGCGGCGGGTCTTAGGATGCGCACCGGCCTCGAACGTTCTGATCTCTACGAATGCCGCCCAGGCGGATCTCATCCGTGTCCAGTTAGTCGATTGGAAGGAGGAGCTTACAAATGGGTTTCTTCTTGAACCGGAGGGGCGAAATACCGCACCTGCCATTGCCCTCGCCGCCGTTGAAGTATTGGCACGAGACCCCAATGGTCTGATGTTGGTGGTACCGGCCGACCATGTGGTGACGGGACAACGGGATTTCCAAGCAGCGGTTGAGTTGGCTTCCGAATTGGCAGCCGATGACTACTTGGTCACGTTTGGGATCAAGCCGATCCGACCGGAAACGGGCTACGGCTATATAAAACCCAAGAGCACAGTGCTGCTCGGCAAGCGCGGAAAATTGCGAGGGTACCCTGTCCAAAAATTCGTGGAGAAGCCTAATGTGGCGAAGGCTGGCCAATATCTTAAAGCGGGTCACTATTTTTGGAACAGTGGCATGTTTGTCTGGCGTGCCGCAACAATTTTGGAAGAGATTGGTACTCACCAGCCGGCCATTCTGGCTTCGATGGAGCGGATACGGGATCTCAAGAAAGATGGCGCGACTCCACAGGCGATTGATGATGTGTATCGCCAAATCAAGCCGGTTTCTATCGATACCGGGGTGATGGAACAGTCGTCGAAGGCGGCTGTTGTACCGGTGACGTTCAAGTGGTCGGATGTCGGAAGTTGGGGCAGCTTGGATGAGGTGGCAGAGAAGAATAAGGCTGGAAATGTGATGACTGGGCGAGTCATTGACCTCGAAAGCAAGCAGTCGATTGTCTATGCAGATCGGCGTGTTGTTGCGACGATTGGGCTACAAGATATGGTGGTGGTAGATACTCCCGATGCCACGCTGGTATGTCCGAAATCACGCGCGCAGGATGTGAAAACGATTGTTGACATTCTTAAAAAGCAGCGGGCTCCTGAACACTTGGAACACCTGACGGTTCAACGGCCCTGGGGTTCCTATACCGTGCTGGAGGAAGGGCCGGGATTCAAAGTGAAGCGTGTCACGGTCAATCCCGGCGGGAGGCTGTCGCTTCAAATGCACCATGAGCGCAGCGAACACTGGGTCGTGATCGCTGGGACGGCACGTGTCACCAGAGATCAGGAAGTTTTTGATTTGAAGGTCGGAGAGAGCACGGGCATTCCGGTCAAAACCAAGCATCGCTTGGAGAATCCTGGGCAGGAGACCGTCCATATTATTGAAGTGCAGAACGGACCGTATCTTGGTGAGGACGATATCGTACGGTTTAAAGATGATTACGGCCGGACGGTGAAGGTCTGACAAGCAGGTAAGTTGACAGACTCACTAGTGGCTCAGGCTGACAGGTGCCCTTGGACGTGAAGTATCCAGTTGCCAGCGTGTTCTCCTGTCAGCTTGTGAGAGCAGTCCAACATAAGTGAGGAACTATGGCTTTATTCAGGGAATATGACATTCGGGGAATAGTCGGCAGCGAATTGACGGATGACTTGGCTGAGCGGTTGGGCCGGGCGTACGCGACGTATGTGAAAACGAGCGGAGTGACGACGATCAGCCTTGGGCGTGATGGTCGGTTGAGCTCACCGGCTCTCCACAAGGCGCTACTCAAGGGATTGCTGGCCGGTGGTCTCCATGTCATCGATATCGGAATTTGCACCTCTCCGCTGCTCTACTTCTCTCTCTTTACCGTGCCGGTTGGCGGCGGCATCATGATTACAGGAAGTCACAACGCGGCAGAGTACAATGGGTTCAAGATCTGCATCGGCAAGACCGCCATCCATGGAGAGGAAATTCAGAAACTTCGGCGTGTGATGGAGGAAGGCACGTTTGTCTCAGGAGAAGGACGTCTCTCGGAGCACCCGATCATCCCTGATTATCTTGCCTACATCGAAAAGAGTTTTGCGCATGTCAAAGCAGACCGATTGCATGTGGTGATCGATAGTGGGAACGGGGCAGCTTCTATCGTCGCCAAACAAGCTCTCGAGTTGTTAGGATGCACGGTGACGGGGCTCTATTGCGATCTCGATGGATGTTTCCCGAATCATCATCCGGATCCCACCGTGCTAGAGAACCTGTCCGATCTGATACAGGCAGTCAAGCACCATAAAGCCGATGTGGGAATTGGATACGACGGCGATGCCGATCGAATTGGGGCCATCGATGAACAGGCAACGTCCTGTGGGGTGATCGTCTTTTGGTCCTGTACGCACGGGATATTCTGGCCGTGAAACCTGGTAGCACCATCATCTCGGAAGTGAAAGCATCACAAAGTCTCTACGATGATATTGCTAAGCGTGGTGGGCGTGGTCTTATGTGGAAGACCGGTCATTCGCTGATCAAGGCGAAGATGAAGGAGGAGTCGGCAGTGTTGGCCGGTGAAATGTCCGGGCACATGTTTTTGCGGATCGGTATTTCGGATATGACGATGCCGTGTATGCGTCGTGCCGACTGGTTGAAATTCTGGCGAAAGCTCAACAGCCGCTTTCCGCCTTGATCTCGGATCTTCCTCCATCAGCAGTCACTCCTGAGATACGAGTGGATCTTCCTGATGCGGTGAAGTTCGACGTGGTTAAGCAAGTTCAAAAGAAGTTCGTGGAGTGCTTGAAGACGCAACAAGGTCTCGGGCCAAAGAAATTGGTCCTCCGAGATCTGATCATGATCGACGGCGTTCGTGCCATTTTTGAGGACGGGTGGGGACTGATTCGGGCTTCCAATACCCAGCCAGCCTTAGTCTTACGGTTTGAAGCGGTGTCCTCTGGACATCTCGATGTCATTCAAGCGCTCATTGAAGATGAGCTGATGGAGGCGAGACGAACACTCGGGTGCTAACACATGGTTCTTCCCGGCCTATCTCATCTCGCGGCATCGGGCATCTGTGTCGGTATGCTGCGGCTGTAGCGGTCATCGTTCTCCTGCCGGTTTCTGCCAACCCCAGTGAATCGAACCCATTGGGTGAAATAAAACGACCATTTCAGGTCGGCGAACGGCTTACGTACAAGGTCTCCTGGCTCAATATGACGGCGGTTACTGCCGTGATGGAAGTGGCACCGAGCCCAGGCATCTCTGATCGCGTGGTAGCCAAGCTGGTGGGCACTGCGCAATCGACTCCGATCCTCACCAAGTTTTTTCCGGTTGATAGCCGCGTGGAGTCGGAACTAGATCTTGATACCCTTGCCCCAGAGCATATGACGTTCCGTCGGCGCGAAGGAAAGAAGAAAGAGGATATTGAGTACACCTTTCACCAAAAAGAAGGGATGGTGACGACGGTCCGAGGAGGCACGACCGAGTCGCTCTCTATGCCGGCTGGGACCCAGGACATTCTTTTCGTGCCTGTATTATACGCGCACGGTATTGGAGCCAACGCCAGGTGCCTCGCTCAAAATGAACGTGTACCACGACAAAAAGAATCGTCCAGTTGAAGTACGTGTCGAGGGGGTAGAGACGATTGCAGGGACATGGGGCCAGGCAGAGACTGTGCGGGTGCTCGTGATCATGCCCTTTCACGGTCTCTTTATGAATCAAGGCAATATCCGTGTGTGGGTCACCACGGATGAGCGGAGAACTCCGTTGCGAATGAAGGCGAAGGTCGTGCTCGGATCGATTGTTGCGGATCTGGTGGATGGCCTGGTAGAAACCGAAACCGTAAAGCAAGAAGGGTGAAGAGAGATTGTTGTTCGCAAACACTAAACTCGCTATACTGACAACAACATGAGAGAGTTTCCTCTTACGTTAAGCCGCTTTATCATTGAGAGTCAGGCTTCGCACCAGGGTGCCACAGGCGAATTTTCCAGTCTGTTGACCCAAATCGGCCTCGTTGGCAAACTCATCGCACAAGATCTTCGACGGGCCGGACTGATTAACATTCTTGGAACGACCGGCGACACGAATGTGCAGGGTGAAACCGTCAAGAAGCTGGATGCCATTGCCAACGACGACTTCGTCAAAGTCTTTCAATCCAGCGGATATGTCTGTGCCCTGGCCTCGGAAGAAATGGAGAAGCCTGTCCTTTTGCCTGGGAATTGGCCGCAAGGCAAGTACATGCTGCTCTTCGATCCGCTCGACGGCTCCTCCAATACGGACAACAATATGCCGCTCGGCGCTATCTTTTCCGTACTCAAGTATGACCGGACCGATCGGTTGCCTACGGAAGCGGAATTAATTCGTCGAGGGACTGAACAAATTGCGGCTGGATACTTACTGTACGGACCGAGCACGATGCTGGTGTACACTGTCGGGCAGGGTGTGTACGGGTTTACGCTCGAGCCCGACATCGGCGAATATCTTTTGTCGCATGAGCAAATCAGAATTCCTGAAAAGGGCAGAGTATACGCCACCAATGAAGGGAATTGTAATCGGTGGTCGGAGGGAGCGAAGAAGTATCTCGCTTCGCTGAAAGTGAGCGAGAAGGCAACAGGCCGTCCATACAGTGGCCGGTATTCTGGCTGTTTGGTGGCCGATGTACACCGTCTGTTGCTGGGGGGTGGAATCTATCTCTATCCCGGAGAAGTGGATAAACCTGAAGGCAAGCTCCGATTGCTCTACGAGGCGAATCCACTGGCGTTTATCGTTGAGCAGGCTGGTGGAAAAGCTTCGACTGGGACCTCAAGAATTTTGGAGGTCGAGGCCAAGAAACTTCACCAACGCGTGCCCCTATTCATTGGAAGCCGCTACGATGTTGAGCAGGCGGAGATGTATGTTCAGGGCAGAGCCTAAGTGCTCATTTATGTGATACTGTAATGTCGTCGGGAGGAAATTATGGGAGACCGGGTACAAGAAATTCTAAGCTGGTACAGCAGTGATAATGCCGGGACAAAGACCAATATCGCGCGCTTGTTGCGCTCTGGTAAATTGGCAGGGACCGGCAGGTTGGTCATCCTGCCGGTGGATCAAGGTTTTGAGCATGGTCCGGCACGGAGTTTTGCACCAAACGCACCTGGCTATAATCCACACTACCATTTTCAGCTTGCCATCGACGCGGGATGTAATGCCTATGCGGCTCCCTTGGGATTTTTGGAGGCTGGCGCTAGCCACTTCGCCGGGCAGATTCCTCTTATCCTAAAATTGAACAATCATGATGTGCTGCATGATGAGAAGGATCCGCTCCCGTCGGTGACCGGCAGTGTCAACGATGCGCTTCGTTTAGGCTGTTCCGCCGTTGGGTTCACGATCTATCCTGGTTCTTCCCACTGCAACGCGATGTATGAGCAGTTGCGTGCAATTAGTGAAGAAGCGAAGGAGCGCGGCCTTGCCGTGGTGGTCTGGTCTTATCCACGCGGGTCGGTTTTGAGCAAAAGAAGGTGAAACGGCGATCGATGTGGTGGCCTATGCAGCCCAAATTGCCGCCCAACTCGGAGCTCATGTGATCAAGGTCAAGCTTCCAAGTGCCCATCTCGAACAGGCTGCGGCCAAGAAGGTCTACGAAGCTGAGAAGATTCCGATCAAAACGTTGGCTGAACGTGTGAAGCACGTGGTCCAGAGCGCATTCGATGGCCGCCGGATTGTAATCTTTTCGGGCGGTGCAAAAAGCGAGGATAAGAACGTGTTCGACGAAGCACGAGCCATCAGGGATGGAGGAGGATTCGGGAGCATCATTGGACGAAATTCGTTCCAACGTCCGAAGCCGGAGGCGGTCAAGTTTCTCCAAACGATCATGGGGATTTATGCCGGCGAGATTCAGTGAGCATCGCCGTGTCTTTCACAACAGCGAATTGAGGCTATGAATCAGGTGGATTTCGATAAAAAACCGGTGCAGGGGATCAGAAGATGGATGGTTGCTGCCACCTTGTTGACGGTGGGGGTTATTATTGGCTTGGTGGTTGCTTCGGATCTTGGTTGGCTCCCTACGGGACATGCGGTGCCCGATTCATCGTCCATTGCCCCACCTCCTCCGGTTGCCAGTCCTGTTTCAACCGCTCCGCAGCCTACACTAGCGGGTGGTAGTCAAACATTCGTTGAAATTGCCGAAGTCCGTGAAGCCGGCGGTGGTGAATATCTATGCGACCAAAAACGGGCGCAGCGGAGGGTCGGGCACCACACCGTTCGACGATCCGTTGTTTCGAAAGTTTTTTGGTGACGAGTTTTTTAGGAAGTTCGACCACCAGAAGGAACGAAAAGAGCGCGGTCTTGGATCCGGTGTGATCGTCGAATCGAATGGCTTGATTATCACTAATAATCACGTGGTCGGTAAGGCGGATGAAATCCGGGTCACGCTGTCGGATAAGCGTGAATTCAAGGCGAAACTCATCGGTACAGATCCGAAAACCGATGTGGCTGTTGTAAAGATTGAAGCGACGGGACTTGCCACCGTCTCCTGGGCGGATTCCGACAAGCTGGAGGTCGGGGAGTTTGTTCTTGCCGTCGGCAACCCATTCGGGTTGACACAGACCGTCACCTTGGGGATCGTCAGTGCGTTGGGGCGCGCGGCCGGTATCGCTGAGTACGAAGATTTCATTCAGACGGACGCGGCCATCAATCCCGGTAACTCCGGCGGCGCGCTCGTCAATGTGCGAGGTGAGTTGGTGGGGATTAATACGGCGATATTCAGTCAGAGCGGTGGCAACATGGGGATCGGGTTTGCCGTACCGAGCAACATGGCTCAGTCGATCATGGGACAGCTCGTGCAAACAGGAAAAGTTGTCCGTGGTTGGCTCGGCGTCTCGATTCAAGAGCTGACACCAGAATTAGCGTCTCAATTCGGCGTTGGGGATACAAAAGGCGTATTGGTCAGCGATGTGATGGACGACAGCCCTGCGAAGAAAGCTGGGTTCGAACGGGCCGATGTCATCCTCGAGTATGACGGCAAATCGATGGACTCACCGACCCACCTCCGTAACGCTGTTGCCCAGACGCCGGTTGGGAAGAAAGTGACGATCAAGTTTATTCGTGACAAAAAGCAGAGGACGGTCGACCTCACCATTGCTGAGCAACCCAAGTCAATGTCCCAAAATGGTGAGGACGATGGGGGTGAATCCGCCACTGCGACGGGTGTGCTCGCCAACCTGGAGGTTCGAGATCTGAACGAAGAGCTGGCGAATCGGTATGGGCTCAAGTCGAATGAACGAGGTGTGGTGATTGTCCGAGTCAAGCCCGGAAGTACGGCGGAAGAATTGGGTGTCCGTGAGGGCGATATCGTGCTCGAGGTGAACCGACAGGCCGTGACATCGGTGAAGGTTTTCGAGCGGATTGCCGGGAAGTTGCCGAACGATCGAGCGGTGTTGCTTTTATTGAAACGACAGGGTCGGACGATTTATCTCACGCTCCGCCCATGAATGCGTACTGGGCTGTAGGGTCAAGCGTCATGACGTCTAGATTCAATCCGTGAGTAATCGCACCGTGGCCCTCGTTCCTGCCGCAGGGCGAGGGCTTCGTATGGGCGGCCAAGTGCCCAAACAGTTCCTCTCGCTTGGTGGCCAGCCCCTTGTTCTTCATTCGCTCCACGTTCTGCAAGCGTCTTCCGCCATTCATGAGATCATCCTAGCCGTTCCTCAAAGCGAGATGGACTATTGCCTCAAGGAAATCGTCGCTAAACATCACTTTACCAAGGTGACCAAAGTGGTGCCTGGAGGTGCGGAACGACAAGATTCAGTTCGGCATGCGCTTGAGGCGGTGCATGACGATGTCGACGTGGTGCTCGTGCATGATGCAGTTCGGCCGTTCCTTACTGAACGAATGGTCGAAGAGGTCGTGTCAAGGCTCGTGCGAAGGGGGCAGCGATTATCGCCCTCCCGATGAAGGATACCGTGAAGCAGGTTGGCTCAGACCAAGTCATTGAGCGGACGGTCGATCGTACAGGATTGTGGTTGGCTCAGACCCCGCAAGCCTTTCGTCGAGATTGGTTGTTGTCGGCCCATCGAAAAGCGCATGGAGAGGGAGTTCGTGCAACGGATGACGCCTATTTGATGGAGTGGTGTGGATATCCAGTCTCGGTGGTCGAGGGGAGCGGAGAAAATATCAAAGTTACCAGGCCGGAAGACATGGTGATTGGTGAAGCGATCTTGGCGGCGAGGAATAGAAACACTAAGCTGACAAGGGGCCAGAGTGACAGGCGGCCAAGTTTATAGGCGATCAGAGTGTCAGCTTGTCAGGATGCTGGTTTGTTAGCGCTATGAGGAGAGGAACCATGCGAATTGGCTATGGCTACGACGTCCATCCGCTGGGACCAGATCGAAAACTGATTCTGGGTGGTATTGAAATCCCGCACACCAAAGGATTGTTGGGCCATTCCGACTCCGATGTCCTGGTCCACGCCATCTGCGACGCGCTCTTGGGTGCGATGGGAGAGGGCGATCTCGGTCGGCACTATCCCAGTTCAGATTCCAGATATAAAGGGATCTCCAGTTTGAAACTGTTGGAAGATGTCATGGCAAAGCTGAAGGCCAAGAGGTATCAGGTGGGAAACATCGACACCGTGATTGTGGCTCAAGCGCCTCGCCTCGGTCCGCATCTTTCGGCGATGCAGAAAAAAATAGCTGAAACGGCCAATATCGCCCCAAACTTGGTGAATGTGAAGGTGAAGAGTGGGGAAGGATTGGATGCGGTCGGGCATGAAGAGGGAATGATCGCCCATGCCGTGTGTTTGATTGAGTCGATCTGACGTCGTAAGATAACCGGTAAATGTTTGCTCAGATCAAACAAGATCTCCAAGCCGTCTTTGATCGAGATCCAGCCGCGACCAGTAAGTTGGAAGTGATCCTTACGTATGCTGGTTTCCATGCGTTGTTAGCTTACCGCATTTCTCACTGGTTGAAGGCGCACGGTGTTCCCATCCTGCCACGTGTGCTTTCACAGCTCGCCCGCTGGCTAACCGGCGTAGAGATCCATCCTTCAGCGAAGATTGGGACAGGATTCTTTATCGACCACGGCATGGGTGTCGTGATCGGGGAAACAGCTGAAATCGGTGACTATGTGACGCTCTTCCAGGGCGTGACGTTGGGAGGAACAGGAAAGGAACGTGGAAAGCGGCATCCGACACTTGGCAATCATGTAGTGGTAGGTGCCGGGGCAAAGATCCTTGGGGGAATTACGGTCGGCGACAACGTGAAGATCGGGTCCAATTCCGTCGTTCTGAAGAATGTTCCCCCCAATTCAACGGTCATTGGTGTGCCGGGTCGCGTGATCAAATCGCTGGGTGAACGCTTGCCGGATGCGACGATGGACCAAGTTGACTTACCGGACCCCATCAGCGACCGTTTCTTGGCACTCGAACAGGAGTTGATCGATCTCCGCAAAAAGCTCGAAAACCAGAACGAGCGTTCTGCTTCGTAGCGGGTATCGATACAGGCTGACTTACTGACAGGATGATTTCGGCGCGGCACGGGCCGCGCCGGATAGGCAACTACGCAGATAGACAGTCACTCATAAACTTCTTCCGATCATCGCCCTTCAGCTGCTTCTCGCCCGCCTCTTTATTGCACGTCTTCATCTTATTCTGCTGGGTGCCCTTCCCCTCTCTACTTTTCGCTGACTTGGCGGAGAGACATTCCTTCATAAACACCTTTCGTTCCTCGCCTTTACCCTCACCAAATCCTTTCTCGTGTGCCTGTTCGTTACAGGCCTTCATCTTATTCTG
>JAAUPT010000021.1 GCA_012032965.1 Nitrospira sp. | reverse complement strand
GTTTCCATCAGTTCAAGGGGCAGAAACAGGAGGAGCCCCAAAGAATATGGATTTCCTTCTCGACATTCCCATGAGCGTCGCCGTGTACGTCGGGTCCACCAAGATGGCAATTCGCGACCTGTTGCAACTTGCCCAAGGCTCCGTCATCGAACTCGATAAATTGGCAGGGGAGCCGATGGAAGTGATGGTCAATAACAAACTCGTGGCCCGTGGTGAAGTCGTGGTCGTGAACGAAAAATTCGGCATTCGACTGACAGATGTGGTGAGTGCTGCGGAGCGTGTGCAGCAGCTGCGTTGAACGGTCAGAGGGAACGATTGTGATCGATCTGTGGGAAAGTCTGTTTCGCACCATCTCCGCATTGGCCATTGTGCTGGTGTTGATTGGGATCGTGACGGTCATCTTCCGCCGTGTAATGGGGCACCGCTTGGGGGTGGATGGCGGGCGTCCACTTGTTCAAGTCCTAGCGACGGGATACATCGCTCCGCGCAAGACTGTGTCGCTCGTGTCGGTCGCCGGCGAGTATCTGATCGTCGGGACGACGGCAACTGACCTCGTTCCTCTGGGGCGTCTCAACGATTCGACCCAAGTACAGGAATTGTTGACGCGAACCACGAAGGCAACAGCGACGCCGACTTCATCCGTGCCGGATTCAGTCTTTTCGTCCTGGCTTCGGCGTTGGCCAGTCATCCCGGTCCGTTACGATAAGGATGTTCATGGACAATAGTCGACAATGGCGGAATATGGCCATGTGGGTAAGTGGTGTCTGTGCAACGGCACTCCTCCTGATACCGCTATCGGATGCAGTGGCAAGTGGTCCGTCCATAAGTTTCGATTTTGGACCAGACGGTCCCAAGCAGACTGCCGTCGTCATACAAATCCTAATCCTCCTCACGGTGCTGTCCCTGGCACCGGCTCTCTTCATTATGGTCACCTCGTTCACGAGGATAGTCATCGTACTGTCATTCCTGCGTCAGGCTCTCGGCACGCAGGCGGTTCCTCCGAATCAAGTGCTGCTGTCTTTGGCGTTGTTCTTGACGATGTTCATCATGGCTCCGGTTGGTCAGGCTGTGTACAACAGTGCCGTACAACCGCTCATGACCGAGCAAATCTCATATGAAGAGGCATGGAAAAAGGGGAGTGAGCCGGTGCGAGGGTTTATGTTGCGGCAGGTGCGGGACAAGGATCTGGAATTGTTTATCACATTAAGTAAAATCCCAAAGCCCGAACGAGTCGAGGATGTCCCGACCCATGCCATCATACCCGCGTTTATTCTCAGCGAGTTGCGCATTGCATTCCAAATTGGATTTTTGATCTACATTCCATTTCTCATCGTCGATATGGTCGTCGCGAGTATTCTCATGTCGATGGGCATGATGCTGTTGCCTCCTGTGGTGATCTCTCTTCCATTCAAGTTGATTCTCTTCGTCTTGGCCGATGGGTGGTATCTGGTGGTGGGGTCGATGGTGCGAAGCTTTCAGTGAGTGAGTCACATCTTCGATTAGGGTTGTCTGCGAGAGATCCTGGGGGGACAATCGGCGACAGCGCAGCCTGTGGTAACAAACTATCACGAGGGGGAAGCACATGACGCCGGAGATGGTAACCGAATTGGGCAGGCAAGCATTGGAAACGACGTTGCTGGTGTCATCCCCGATTCTCGGGCTGAGTCTGTTCATCGGGCTGGCCATCAGCGCGCTGCAGGCCATGACGCAGCTGAACGAACCCACGCTGACCTTTGTGCCTAAGGTGTTGGCGCTCTTCGGAGCTCTCCTCGTGTTTCTTCCGTGGATGCTGAGCGTGATGACAACCTATATGTCGAATCTGCTCATGAATATTCCTAACTACGTGCACTAATAACGAACAATGGCTTTCGCGCAGCCGATTCACATTCTGCTTCCTGAATTCCAGGCATTCTTGGTCCTCATTTCCAGGATTGGAGGGCTACTGGCCGCGTTTCCTGTCTTGAGTGGCCGGGCGGTTCCACTGAAAGTCAAGGTCGCTCTTATTCTGACATTGGGGCTGCTGTTAGCTCCGATGGTCCATCTTCCGGTCGTACCCTATGACCCTCTCGCTCTCGCTGCAGGACTTCTGAGTGAAATGACGATCGGGTTGGCGATCGGACTGGCCGTACGGCTGTTTTTCAGCGCACTGGAGGTCGCCAGGTGAGTTGATCGGTATCCAAATGGGGTTTGGTGTTGTCCAGCTTTTCGACCCGGCTACCGCACACCAAACTCCGATCATCGGTCGATACTTTACCTTGCTGGCGTCGCTCGTCTTTCTTTCACTCAATGGTCACATGTTTCTCGTTGCCACCATTCTCTCAAGCTACGAGGCTATTCCAGCGTTTGGGGCCTCCCTACCCAGAGAAGTGGGAGATGATGTCCTACGTCTTTCTCAGAATATGTTCGTCCTCGGCTTGAAGTTGGCTGCACCCGTGCTCGTCGTGATTTTCATGATTAATATTCTTTTGGCCATGCTGGGACGGGCAGTCAGTCAAATCAATGTGTTCGTAATAAGCTTTCCCGTCACCATTGCCGGTGGATTGGCCGTGCTGGCTCTCTCGATGCCGTTTACAGTGAACCTCTTGGCTCGTGAGATGGAGCGTCTCCAGCTGACGATCCAGGCACTTCTGAAAGCGTTGGGACATGGCTGAAGACGATAAGTCGAACAAGACAGAGCCCGCGACTCCGAAGCGAAAGGAGGACGCACGCCGAAAGGGGCAGGTCGCCATGAGCCGCGACGTGTCAACGGCGGCCATCCTCTTAGGCGGCATTGGGCTGTTGGCTGCTATGTTGCCGGTTGGTCTTCAACGAATGACGGAGATGACTCGACAGGGTCTGATGCTGTCCTTTCCAGCTGAATTTTACGACGGGATGTCGATTGAACAGGTGTATACGGTCGTGATTCAGGCTGGGCTTACGGTCTTTGCGTTGAGCCTACCGATCGTCGTTGGGGTGTTAGTGGTGGCAAGCGCGGCCTCGCTGCTGCAGACAGGCCTGTTATGGAAATCGAACGGGCTGCAACTGGAGTTCGCCCGCATCAATCCGATCAAAGGGCTCTCCAAACTGGCCTCCTTCCGCTCCGTGATGGAATTGATAAAAGGCCTACTGAAAATCGCAATTGTGACGGGTGTCGGCATCTGGGTGGCACGCTACGACATTCTACGGATTCCTGAACTGATCGAGTTCGATATGGGGACCGTCTTGCAGGTGACCGGTCGACTCTCGTTGAAAGTCGGATTGGCCGTATCAGGAGCGATCGCTGTACTTGCCGTGCTTGACTATTTCTATCAGCGCTATGAGTGGGAACGTAGCCTGCGCATGTCGAAACAGGAAATTAAGGAAGAGCACAAATCCACCGAAGGCGATCCCTTGATCAAAAGCCGGGTACGGACTGTCCAGCGAGAACTCACGAAGAAGCGCATGATGGCGGCGGTCAAGACGGCGGATGTAGTGATCACGAACCCGACGCATTTGGCAGTTGCTCTGAAATATGACACGGTCAAGATGTCGGCACCGGTTGTCGTGGCGAAGGGCGCTGGTCTGATCGCTGAGCGAATCCGCGAGCTGGCGCGGCATCATGGAGTGCCGGTCGTCGAAAACAAGTTTGTTGCAAGAACAATCTTTAAACTTGTCGATATTGGGAGGGAGATTCCCAATGATCTTTATCGTGCAGTGGCCGAAATCCTGGCGTTCGTGTACCGCGCGAGAGGCGTAACGCCATGAGCATTGTGTAGGCACGTACAGTTATGGCAACAGCAACAGAATCAGTAGGGCCAGCGCAGTTCTTTAAACACCCGGACATCATGATGTCGTCGGGGTTGTGGCCATTATCATGGTGATGTTGCTGCCGTTGCCACGGTTCATACTTGATTTGCTATTAAGTTTTGATATTACCCTCTCGGTCCTCATTCTGCTCGTTGGACTTCAAGTGCGGCGACCGATCGAGTTTTCCGTGTTTCCTTCGATTCTTCTCATGATCACGCTGTTCCGCTTGTCCCTCAATGTCGCGTCGACCAGACTGATCTTGCTGCATGGTAATGAAGGGGCCGGGGCTGCCGGGGAAGTCATCCGGGCATTCGGAAATTTCATTGTAGGGGGGAATTACACAGTCGGCTTGGTGGTCTTCACCATACTCGTCATCATCAATTTTGTTGTGGTGACGAAAGGGGCAGGGCGCGTGGCCGAGGTGGCTGCTCGTTTCACGTTGGATGCGATGCCTGGGAAACAGATGAGCATTGATGCGGATCTTAACTCCGGTCTGATCAACGAAACTGAAGCGCGCCGCCGAAGACGGGAGATCACGGAAGAGGCGGACTTTTACGGTGCGATGGATGGTGCCAGCAAATTCGTTCGAGGCGACGCGATCGCGGCTGTGATTATCATTTTGGTCAACATTCTCGGTGGATTGGCGATCGGCATTCTGCAGCAAGGGATGAGTCCGGGGCTGGCGGCACAGACCTATACGGTGCTCACCGTTGGTGAAGGATTAGTCGCGCAGATTCCCGCACTGATTGTTTCGACTGCGGCCGGTATCGTTGTGACTCGGGCTGCTTCGGAAACAGACTTGGGAGACCAGATGGCTCGCCAGCTGTTGATGTCCTCCAAAGCAGTGGGGATCGCAGCAGGCATTCTTCTGGCGCTTGGACTCGTGCCGGGTCTTCCTCATGTGGCCTTCCTGCTGTTGGGAAGCGGTATCGCGTGGATTGCCTACCACCTTTATCAGCAGGAACAGGTTCAGGCAGCCTCCCCCCCAACTCCTGTCACCGCTAAGGTTGAAGAGGGGGTCACTCGTGTGACGCCGCTTGATCTCATGGAGGTCCAGGTAGGGTATGGACTGATCGGACTCGTTGAGGGAACGCAAGGGACTGCGTTGCTCGATAGGATTAAGGCATTACGTCGACAATTTGCCGAATCGATGGGCTTTGTTGTGCCGCCGATTCATATCCGTGACAACCTGCAACTACGCCCAAACGAATATGCCATTATTTTGAAGGGTGTGGAGGTTGCGAAAGCCGACGTCGTGCCCGGCCATCTTTTGGCGATTGATCCAGGCACCGGTCAGCGAGGGTTGGTGCAAGGGATTGAGACCAAAGAACCTGCGTTTGGCTTACCAGCTCTTTGGGTTCCTGATGATGCCCGAGAGCAAGCTCAGATGGCTGGTTATACGGTGGTCGATGCGAGTTCCGCAATCGCCACTCATCTTTCCGAGTTGATCAAGCGTCATGGCCATGAATTACTGGGAAGGCAAGAGGTTCAAGCGTTATTGGACGAAGTTGGGAAATCGCACCCCAAGTTGGTAGAAGAACTCATCCCCACACTGCTGCCGCTTGGGACAGTCGTGCGTGTCCTCGGAAATCTGCTCAAAGAAGGGATTCCAATTCGAGACAGCCGATCCATCCTGGAGGCTATCTCAGATCAAGCCACAAATACTAAAGATGCGGACATCCTGACGGAATATGCGCGGCAGTCACTTGCCAGGACGATCACCAAACAATATCAGGCGCCGGACGGGACGCTCCAGGTCATTACCTTGGATCCACGACTTGATCGGTCTTTAGCGGACCAAGTGGCAGCCTTGCCGCCTGGCGCCGCATTGAACCTCGATCCGACGGTCTCGCATAAACTTCTGAGCAACTTGAAACAAGCGGCTGAACGGGTTGCGGCTCGAGGGCAGCAACCGATTGTCCTCTGTTCTCAGGCGGTGCGCCGCCACCTCCGGCGGCACAGTGATCGTCTGTTGCATTCCGTGCCTGTAATGGGACTCAACGAAGTTGATTCGTTCGTTCGCTTGCAATCCCTCGATACGGTTCGAATCGACTTAGAACTGGCACAGCCATCTTAGGGTAAATCATGAAGGTGAAGATATTTCATGCAGTGACGATGCAGGATGCCATGCGGGCCATTAAGGAGGAGCTTGGGCCGGATGCCATCATCCTGTCCTCGAAAGAGGTGCGTGAAGGAGGACGATTGCTGCGGGTATTCAATCGACCGGTGTTAGAGATTATGGCGGCGGCTGAACAAGAAGCACAGCAACCCACCGAGCGGAAGGACAGCCGTCAGAGCAGCGATCGATCCGTATCTCCTACCGCTGCTCAACCGCCTTCGCCAGTGGCGTTGCAGACGTTTCAGCAAACGCTACAAACCATCCTGGAGCCGAAGCACGAAGAGAGCACTTCCTCTGTAGATCGGCCGTCTGCTCCGTCGAGAGCAACGCACCCTCAGCCAAAACGACAGAGGCTCTATCACCTACACGGTGCAATGGTCGAACTGAGCAGTTTGATACAGGATCTCTCTCTCAAGAACCCTCAGACGGAGAGGCCCGTCGTATTACCTTTTCTCATGAGCATGCGCCGGTCCCTCATCGCCCGTGGAATCAATCCAACAACAGCCAAATTACTTATGAATGAGGCCCATTCGACCATCTTGCATGAAGGAGCGTGTGGCGATGAGTCGGCTAAGTACGCGCTACAGCAAGCTATTGCACGGCGTGTCGCAACAAGCGGGTCTTTTCTCGATGACCGGACGCATCCCACGATTGGTCTTCTCCTTGGACCAAGTGGAGCCGGAAAAACCTCTGCGGTCGCGAAGCTGGCGGCCTATTATCGTCTAGAACAACGGAAATCCGTTGCACTGATCAGCTTCGACACCTATCGGGAGACCGCTGTGGAGCAATTGCGGCGGTATGCCAGGATGGTGGGAGTGCCATTCGCCTGTGCACTGTCGGCTCGACAAGTCTCCGAAGGCCTCCGTCGCCATACTCGAGTCGATTTGGTGCTCATTGACATGCCTGGAATCGGACCGGACGATCTTACGGTGGCCAAAGAGTTGTGCCGTCTACTACCGGAAGGGACGGTAGCAACACACCTGGTCCTCTCGGCTTTTACTGGAACACACGAAGCTCGTTGTATCATCAGACGCCTTGACGATCTCCCACGACTGCGACTGCTATTTACTAAACTCGATGAAGCGGAATCTTTGGGGACGATCTTTGAAGTGGCGCACCAAGCTGGTATTCCTCTTTCTTATTGGAGTGTTGGGCGGCGAGTACCCGGGGATATTGAAGTCGCTTCTTCGGAACGTCTGGCAGCTCTCCTCACAACGGAAGGCACTACTAGTTTTCAGCGACTTAGTCGTCAGTCGGGTCAAACATCGGTCGCAACTCCTGCCATGACAGGAGTTGGAACTCACCGCGGATAACTGGTTGGAGGTCACGCTATGCAACTCAGAATGAAAAGGTCTGTCCTTGCGTCGGAGGATGTGGATGCAGGAGGTGAGTTGGCCACTCAAGTCATTGCAGTCGCCAGCGGGAAAGGTGGGGTTGGGAAAACCAACGTGGTGGCGAATCTTGCTGTGTCGCTCTCGAAGGCGGGGAAACGAGTACTGCTTCTCGATGCCGATCTTGGCCTCGGCAATCTTGATGTACTTCTTGGACTTGTTCCACGGCATACCATCGAAGACGTGTTGGTCGGCACACATACCCTAGCGGAGATCATGCTGAAAGGTCCGGCAGGGATCAATGTTCTGCCAGCTAGCTCAGGTGTCCCGCGTCTGACGTCATTGTCGGAATCACAGCAGTTGATGATCCAAGAACAGCTGGCAGATCTCGCTGCAGAGATGGATGTGCTCCTGATCGATACGGGTGCGGGGATCTCGCCAAACGTCACTTTTTTTGCCTCGTCGGCAGATGAGACGATGGTGATCATCTCGCCGGAGCCCACCTCGCTCACGGACGCGTATGCGTTGATCAAAGTCTTGGCTCGCCAATATCGGGAACGCCGGTTCAAGGTTCTCGTGAATCAAGCGAAGAGCCCCCGAGAAGCGGCAGAGGTGTTTGGGAAGCTTGATGTGGCGGTCGATCGTTTCCTTCATGTGTCCGTCGAGTTGGTCGGAGCTATTCCGGACGACGATTACGTTCATATGGCGGTGATGCAGCAGAAGGCAGTCTCCGACATGTTTCCTGAATCACCGGCTGCTCAGGCATTCAAGCGGCTTGCGCAACAGGTGACTCAGTGGCCGAAGCCTGGCCTCCCCAAAAGCTCCGTGCAGCTCGTTTGGCAACGATCAGCCACGCATGCGGGCAGCTGAAAATAGGCTCGAATGGAACAAATATGAGAAAGACCGCCGTGTCACATGTGCGCAAATCCTTCATCGCGCAGGGAGCCAGGCGCGAGGAACTCATTAAAGAGTTCGCTCATGTAATTCGCGCCATGGCTCATCGACTAGCTTTCCGACTTCCGGCCTACTTGGATGCCGAGGATCTGATCTCAGTCGGCACGATTGGGTTGATGGATGCCATGGATAAGTATGATCCCACCCGAGAGGCGAAATTTAAGACCTATGCCGAGTTCCGTATTCGCGGTGCCATGTTGGATGAAATTCGCTCGATGGATTGGATCCCACGATCTGTTCACGAACGCATCGGGTTGCTCCAAAAAACACATGTGACACTCATGAACCGGCTGGGTCGCCCTCCGCATGATGAGGAGGTAGCCGCGGAGCTGAAGATGTCGATGGAGGAGCTGGACGATTTCATCACTCGCGCCCGAGGTGCCGTGTTGATCAGTGTCGACGATTTGAGTCTTCAGGAGCCGGACGGTCATAAAGTGGTCAAAATGTTGGCGGACACGCATACTCCTGATCCCCTCTCGTCCTTGGTCAACGAACGCGAACGTGAAGTGGTCGCTACGGCTATTCGGCTGCTGCCGGAAAAAGAACGGCTGGTGCTGACACTCTATTACTATGAAGAGCTCACCATGAAGGAAATCGGAGAGCTCATGAAGGTGACTGAATCGCGTGTTTGTCAAGTTCACACGAAGGCCATCATTCGCCTCAAAGCGCACTTGCAAACGACGAGTTAATTGAACCGGCAGCGGATAGCTCGTGGAATGTGGTGGTCTGAACGAAGGCCTCTTCCGCACGTATTCCCTCACTGTTCTTGGTCAATCCCACTTTCATAACCGCGGGAGGGTTCTAAGCCATGGCGAACAATTATCCTGCTGGGAATATTTTTCACTAGACCTGGTAGGAATGACCTAGCGCTCATCAGCCGGTCGATGGCGACGTGTATTATCTCTGGTCCCCTAAGTTTCTCCCGCGGCTATCTCCTGAGTAAACCAACACATTTTCAAGTTCTCGTCGTTGACAACCTCCTGGAGGCCGCATTCGTGAAGCTGGCATAAGGGTTGCTGTTTGTTGTGAGAAACTAATAGGAGTTGGCAGCATGAATCGAGGTATCTATCCCATTTTGTCTGGCGCTCTGGCTCATGAACGGCGGATGCAAGTATTTGCCAATAACATGGCGAATGTGAATACCGCCGGTTTCAAACAAGACGAGCAGGCCTTTAAGACGATCTTTCCGAAGTACCACGCGGTGATGCCAATGGGTGGTCGAACTGTCGGATTGGCGCAACAGATCATGGCCAGGCCCTTCGGTCCAACCGAACGTGCGTTTGTGGCACCCCACCAGATCAAGACGACGTTTGAACCCGGGCGGGTTCGACTGACCGGCAACCCATTGGATATTGCCATTCAGGGCCGTGGGTTTTTAGAGGTGGACACGCCCCAAGGACCTCGCTACACGAGGAACGGCATGTTGTCTCTCGATCATGACCGTCGGTTAGTAACTGGATTGGGACATCCCGTGATGGGGACCAAAGGCAAAATTACCATTCCTCCGGGGAAGCTAGAGATTTCTGAACAGGGGGACATCAAGGTCGACGGAAAGCCCGTCGCGACGATCAAGGTCATGGAATTTCCCGATGATGACATGCCGCAGAAATCGTCGGATGGACTGTTTTTTTCAGAAAAAGGCACTGTGAGCAAGAATCCCCAGATTCAGGTCGGACACATCGAAGAGTCAAATGTGAACTCGATCGGCGAGATGGTCAAGATGATCCAGGGCATGCGCAACTATGAATCCACGCAAAAACTGATTCAGACGCTAGATCGAATGGCTGAGATCGCGATTCAAGATGTAGGTCGAGTGGCGTAATGTCGTGAAATGTATCTTGTGAAACGTGAAGCGTCCGAAATCGTGACGAGATCCACTTCACGAATCACGAGCGATGCTGGAGGAACTTCATGATCAGAGCCATGTGGACAGCAGCAACTGGAATGACGGCTCAACAGATCAACGTCGATACGGTTGCCCATAACCTCGCGAACGTCAACACCAATTCCTTTAAGAGAAGTCGCGCAGAATTCGCGGATCTCCTGTATCAGATTCAGCGGCTTCCCGGTACGAATGCTTCCAACGTCGGGGTGTTTCCTGTCGGTATCCAGGTCGGAGCCGGCGTGCGGCCGACGACTGTGGCCAAGGAATGGATTCAGGGGAATATGCGCCAAACAAACAATGAACTGGATCTCGCCATTGATGGCGCGGGATTCTTTCAAGTGTCCCGTCCGGACGGGACGATCATGTACACACGAAATGGGTCGTTTAAGCGCGACAATGTGGGGAATGTCGTGACCGGTGACGGAGACCTGCTCAACCCCGTCATTACCATTCCTTCAGGTGCGCTCAAGGTGGATATTGGTCAGGATGGGACTGTCTCAGTCCTACTCCCCGGAGTCACGCAAGCCTCACAGGTGGGACAAATCCAGCTCACACGGTTTGACAATCCTTCCGGCTTAGTCGCCATGGGGAGCAACCTATTTATCGACAGCTTTGCATCCGGACCGCCTACGCAGGGGACGGGCGGGTTTACCACTGGGTTCGGCACGATCCAGCAAGGGTTTTTGGAAAGTTCCAACGTTAATCTTGCCGAAGAAATGGTCAATATGATCATTGCCCAGCGCAGTTATGAGATCAATTCGAAGACGATTCAGGCTTCCGATGAAATGATGGCCATTGCCAATAATCTCAGACGATAAGGAGTATTTCGTGTCTAGGATCCCGATTATCCTCATTATTGGAGCTTTCTTGGCTGTGACGACGGCAACCGTTGGAACTAGTGCCGAGGCTCATTCAACTTCTGTGAAAATTACACCTCCGATGCAAAGGACATCCACCGATAATATCGAGCGCCGGGTAAGCAGCGAAGTGACCTCCGATTTATTGACGAAGGCCATTCAAAACTATCTGAAGGGCGTGTGGGGGCAGAAAGTAAAGACTGTACATGTGACGATCTTGGAGCCGGCTGATCCTGTTGCCATCGCTGGAGGATCAGTCGACTTACAGGTCCTTCCCAGTTCGGCTGAAGATAGTCCAGGGCGGCGCATGTTTCGGGTTGTTGCGACGAGCAGCAAGTCCAAAAAAACTATCCAAGTGGTCGCAGATGTGACGGCGATGATCGACGCCGTCGTTCCTAATCGATTTCTCAAGGCCGACGAATTGATCGATGTCGGTGATATCAAGACTGTACAGATGCGGGTGCATCAGGTGAATCATCCATTTATGACGGATGAGAGTGAAGTGATCGGGATGAGCGCAGCACGACCGCTTCCACCAGACGTTCCCCTGAGGCACGCATT
>JAAUPT010000287.1 GCA_012032965.1 Nitrospira sp. | reverse complement strand
CATCATCCATCCATTGCTTCCAACCCTTTCGCATCAATGGCCCCTTCAGCCGATAGGGCCCGTACACCCTCCGATGAAAGGTGAATCCTTTCAGGCACATACGTGGGTTGTGCGCGAACGTGCCTCGATTTCCATATAGATCTTCATAGGTTTGGTGGTCGTAGTTTTGTTCCACGCGCATAACCACACCGTTCCGCACAAAGGCACGGACGCGACAGGCGTGCGTGTCGTTGGGGGAACACACCCATGTAAATGATGAGTCGTAACGATATTGATCGTGATAGACACGCTCCCAGGATCGGTCAGGATAATCCCCCAAGGGATTGCCGACTTCGATGACTGGCTGGAGCGCCGTCAACGCCAGGACGTTATCTGCCACGGCCGCGGCAGCAACAGTGCCGGCAGAAACTTTCAGAAATTGTCGACGTGACAAAAACATTGTTGATACCTCCTCAACGATTATAAGCTTTCGTGGTTCATCGTTGTTTCGTGATGTCTCTTGGATTCTCTTTCAGGATAATCTTTTCCCCGAGTCGCGAGAGGATTGAACGCTGCCATCTCTTCACTCTTTATGGGAATAATTTCTTAAATCTTTTGTGACTCATCAAAGTCGCGATTCAGTCTCTTCTACGTCTTTCCCACTTCAAGTAGCACGCGGTGTGGCATATAGCACTTGGAACCATATGTTGCAATAAGAAATGTTCGCAATATTTGCGCCATCATGATCCCCGCATCTATAACCATCCAATGAGTATTCTAACCACTTAAAAATACGATGAGTATTGAGGTAGGCTGTCTTTAGAATTGACGGACTTCTCCAGTCCATTGATGGGTAGTTTGCGTAGCATTCACTTTCAAACCGTGATGTCTACATAGCCTATAAGAGTCCATTTCAGAATGATATTCCCTATCATTTTGATACGTTGTACGTGATCTAGACGCATCGCACTCATGACGTTACGATGCGGTAACCTATTCGCGGCAGGGAACGGACCAAAGACTGAATGACTCAAAGTGACTGTACTAGATCAATGTACTTGATCCGATCGGATTCGTAGCTTGACACTCTACTGATAGCTCAGTACACTCCAAAACCTCAGACCTCTCGAGCGGGAATAGCTCAGTGGTAGAGCATCGCCTTGCCAAGGCGAGGGTCGAGGGTTCAAATCCCTTTTCCCGCTCCAATACATTGTCATCTCTCCTCAGGCAAGTCGTTCATTCATACTGAGTTTGAGCGCTGTCATTATGGTTTACCCAACATCATCAAGTGTCTGAACCTGTCCTCCGCCACTCCCAGTTCTTCCTCAGTAAGATGTATCCCACCAAACCGAGCTCTGCAATAAAGCTCGGTAATGAAAGCCACCGCGAGATTCGCTTCACTCCATCTGATGCGAGCGATGTGAACAAATTCAAGAGGCGTGGTGGTAGCTGTTTTCGAAATACCTTTGTCAGCGAGACGTTTGATCATCTGCTTGTAGAGATCCACGATACGGTGGTCTTCGTGCGTTCTCTTCTTATCTAGGAAACGTCCTTGCTAAGATTCTTCTCACGCTCAAAACGAGCAGAATGATACACGCAACAATGATGAGCACCCAAATCGACCCCTCGCGCGAGGTACTTGGGAACACGTAGTCTGGGATCCCCCCTAACAGTCTCCAGAATCGGACTGACGAGTGTGGCCATGGAATCGAGCGCCTTATGGCCAACAGATTGCCCCCCGGCTTTCAATTCCCGAACAACAGCCAGTTGATCCGAGGCACTGTACTGCACAAAAAAACGGCTCCACTGGAGTTTGACATTATCCAGAATGCGTTCCAAAGCTCGCCATGCAGGATACACGTCCCCTACCGGTTCGCCCGAAGGTGGAGTCGGATCCATCATGACCCATCCGGAATGTGGTAGATACACCTCAATCCATGCATGAGCATCTTGCTGTCGAACCACATAGTAGCTTCCATATTCATTCCACTCTGTGGCGAGAAACCCGGTCACCAGGCGTGCGGGAATTCCTACGGTCCGAAGCATGATCGCCATGGCTGTCGCATAGTGCTCGCAATAGCCCGTTTTGCGCAGGAAGAGAAATTCTTCAAGCGGGCGATCCACCCCTGCTAGAGGTGCATCGAGGCTATACCGATAGTTGTGAATCAGGAACGATTGAATGGCATGCGCTTTTTCATAGGGACTGGTTTGAGCACGTGTAATGTCTTCTGCGAGCCTACCGATCCGTTCCGATAGAGAGGGAGTTTGCAGGAAATGTTTGGTGAATGATTCGGGGTAATGAGTGGGCTCTGAGCCAAGATCAGCCGGTAGCACAGGATGTGAGCGAGAGACGACAGAGTACTCAATACGCGATGCGCTGGGGAACGGGAGATAGACCGACCCTGCAAAATCTGACTGGACCGCCGGGAACTTCCCGCTGATTTTTTCAACGAATGGAGCGGCGAAGAGTACGGACGTATCGAGCGGCTCTAGAAGAATATTCTGTTGAATCGCGTCACCCAGGCGAGAGGCTGCACCTTGATGCCCACGAACGATAAACATCCCAGAACTTTCCTCACTGAGGTTCCGTCGGTACCCCAATCGATTCGTCCATGATTTGCCGTCATATTGATCGAACGAGACCCCTCGTACATAAAACCGGTCCACAGCGTGTAGAGTGTGCCGCTGGACCTCAACCCGCATCACGATGCTTGGATCCCGTTTGATCGGCCCAATCGCACCTAGGTTGACCGTTTCCGAAAATCCAGACGTGCGAATATTTTCTCCAAAGCCTTTCTGATAAAACCCCGCGCTGATCCGAGGAATCGTGAAGAAGATCGCCAATGTCATCCCAAAGCACACCAGCGCCAGTCCGTTTGCAAGCCAAAAGAGTTGGGGCGTGACCCGGCCGAGCAACTCTGGCTGGGGCGCTTGACCGGCTATCGTCAGGGCATCTGCATCTACCGAGCCTTTGGTAATTTGGAACAGCATCAGCGTCCAGACCCCGGCCACGAGATAGAGCAAGAAGATGGGGAAGTACCACAGATCCGTCGTGAGGGAGCCCGACGCGAGGATGGCAACGAGACTGATGGCATAGAGATGCAGGTAGTCGCGACGAAGCCTGAGATTGAACAGCTTGATGACCATGAGGATCATGAGAAAATGGATTCCCGCCGGAAGAAGTTCGCCAGACACCCAGAGCATATCCACCCAAAAACCCAGAAACCCAACGATGACCAGGAGGTTCCAACCAGCCGGTGAGAGCGAAACGTGCGAGGCAAGGTGCCTGAGGGCTCCGGCTGTAACCTGTCGTAAGAGCACAACAATCAGGCCCCCACCCGTCAACACCGCCAACCACGTAGGCAGATCTGACCCAAGTGTCAGTCCGATAAATGAGACCGCTGCCAATAGAATGGATGTCAGTCGAAGCGCCTGCTTAAAGGCCATGTAATACTCCGTCGACGGGCTGACCGTTGATCAGAAGAGTCAGCCGCCTAGGCTGATGATCCTCCGACCCGCGCCACGATTGCACGACGATCTCTGTCCCGCCGTCATCTTCCCTGCGGTCGGGTTCGAGGTTTTCCATCGTCATGAATTCTCCGGAGGGATCGCGTCGTTGACAGAGGGCAAGCATGCGCAGAAGCTCGTGGAGGTGTGCGTCCCCTTGACCGAATGTCGAGCCGTCTACTCCCACGATCAGTTGAATGACATAGCCGTGCTGCGCCAAGTGTTGAACCAGGGACGCAGACAATGAGACGGCTTGCTCAAATGTTCCATCGTGGCTGATGGGGGCGATGGTTGACAGACGAATA
>JAAUPT010000286.1 GCA_012032965.1 Nitrospira sp. | reverse complement strand
TCGTCGAACACCTCGATCCTTGGCTTGGCCCGCTTGGTCATCTTCGCAAACCGCATGTATTCGTCTTGCGTGACTTCTTTTCGGTCGAGATAGAACCCCTTTAGGTAGACTTGATGCTCGGGAGCCTCGTCCGGATCACCATCGTTGCTTCCCATCGTAAACGGACCTTCTGGGATCTGTACCATTTCCCGACCTTCATCCCCGATCTTCGTCTTGTACATTGAGAAGTCATGAAGCGGCACGCTACTCGCCGTCGGTCGAGCTTCCGACTCGATCGATGCGGCAAGCTCTTTCATTTGCTTCGCCTTGTACGACTCATAGCCCAGCAGGCCGATCATCAGAAAAAATGAGGCAAAGACAAAGATGATGGACCCAGTGAGAACACCCTTATTTTCCACAAATACCTCTACAGTCGTGTCATCATACGCTACGACGATACCGATGTCTCAACCTGTTCAGTCGCCGCCTTCCTAGCAGCACGCACATCGAGCAACATTGAAATCTGGACACCAAGAAATCCTCCCATGGCAGCTCCAGCTCGGCGCCAACCCAGATCCGATCAACACCCGCCATCAGCCAGGCTAATACGCCGCCGATGACCGTCCCTGCGAGGATACTGATAAGAAATCGACGACCGCCAAGAAAACCAATCACAACTCCGAGCACGACTCCAATGGTGATAGCCAGCGGCAGTAACCCACCGCCCATCGTCTGGCCGATAAGCGTACCGACAGTACCCATCACGGCCATCCCTAGAGCAATATCGAATGCCTTTCCTTTCGTCACCATAGCTCGAATCCTTACCCAGCCTGAGAATCCCGATTCCTAGTTGGCTGGAACAGCAACCAACGGACCAAAATCGATCTCGACACCGGGAGCCGCGATGATCGAGATGCCCCACGCCTTCGCCGCTGGCTCATGCTCGTGAATTCGCTTAAAGTCATCGTACACGTTGACCCGTTCTTCAAACCACTGCCCGATTTCCTTTCGCCCCACTCTGCACGACGATTTCCGAGCCACTGAACATACCGCCTTCCGTGAACGTACCTTCCGGTTTCGAACTGCTCCACACGTATTTAGTAAAAACAGGGATAAAGAGAAGATCGGTATCTAAGGAGGCATAGACAGCGGCAAGTGGTTCAGTTCCACTTGAGGCCTTATTGAGACGCCATCGCCAGGTCAAAATAGGATACGCCTTAGGGTCCCAATCGATTTTCTTTTTTTTTGATCCGCTGGCCTGCGTCTTTGGCTGAGAGGAAGCTGGCCCCATTTTCCGACTGCACCTTATACGCGTCACGCCCTTTCGATTGACTTCGCTGATTTTCGTGATCCCACTGCGAAGGAAATCCATCGGCTTCCTTGGCCTGAAAGTCTTCTAGTACCAACACCTGTCCTTCTGCCGCTGCAGAGCCCTGCCAAGCACACACAGTCGACATGAGCCCCAGAACAATTGCTGCATACATCGACACACGGCGCTCCATAGACTTCATTCCCTTTCTTAGGTTTCTTGCGACGGAACAGGCGAGAGTATAGGAGCCTGTTCCACCTGGAATTCCTCACCCATCGCAGGCTGCTGCCCCCGCTGACACATCCAGAACAACACGAGAACTGCCGCCCAGAACACCATCATATTCAGGGTCACCATTTTCGTGGCGTATTGAAGGTCCGGGGTAAAAGCCCATGGGGAGACATCCGCCATCAGTTCACTGACATGCCAGGACAAAACGTCCCGAGGAACGAATGTAGCCCATTAAACCCATGACCCAACTGAAGGACGCTGCCAGCCCAAATAATCCGACCATGCCGCGCAACGGGATCTTCCCCCACTGGATCGGTCCATGCATCACAGCGCCTCGAAGCATCAAGCGGTTGACCACCACTCCAACCATAATTACAGTCAACGTCGTAAAGGCTTGCGGAGCGGAGAGACCGACACGAACTTTGGCCGGCAAGTAAAACCCATAGATGGACAGCCAGATCACATTCAACGCACCAACGACATAGAGCACCGTGATCAGCGTATTTCCGGTCCAGACCCACGAAATAGTCCATCGTTCGATTCGCGCGACGATAGTACAAGAAGCTGAGTGCGGTGACGAGAATCATGATATTGACGGCACCATTTTGGCCGACATCACTCCGTAGTTGCCGATCACAGGATGCTGGGCGCCTCCCACGGCTTTCACCTCACTGGCAGACATCAGTAGGGTATGCGGCGTCAGCCAGATGAAGAGTGCCAGCATCAGGACGCTCAACAAGAGTTGGTAATAGGGCTGATAGCGCTCGCCTCCCTTAATCCGTGCCATACTCTGCCAAAGGTAGTAGTTGATTCCCAAAAAGAGGACTCCGATGAGGAGCGCCTGAACCACGAACAACCAGGTGAGCAACCCACCCATCATCGTGACGCCCATGGTCTGACGAAACACGAACACCGACTTCATCAGCCAGTACCCTGCGATCGGCATAGGAAGAAGTGCACACACCGTGACGAACAGAAATACATATCCCACCCAGTCAAAGTAGGCTCGTTCTTCGTCGGTCTTGCTGGTAAAAAACCGATAACAGGCATACGCCAGCACAACGGCTCCACCGGACATAATATCCGCGAGAAAGCGGTGGACGTTCAGCGGATTCCAGAGAGCGGAGTGCAAGAGGTGCCAGATGTTTCCTAAAAACCGCCCCTGCGCATCTACTCCTGCCGGCGACATCATGAAGGAAGACCAGGAGTTCGCCAGCATCAGTAACGCAGTGCCTACAATGTTCGTGAAGATACCGATCGCCGCATGGATCCACTTGAGGCCTCGCTCGGCCATCCGATTCCAACTGTAGTAGTAGACGATCAGCAGTAGCGCTTCTCCAAAAAATACCGCGGCATAGAGCGGCATGAATGACTTGAATGTCCCGCCCATGTAGTTCATGAAACTGGGATAGAGGGTGATGAACAGGGTGAGCATCAGGCTACCGACCAGTGCGGTCACGGATAGGGCCAGCACGGCTACCTTGGCAAGATCACGGGCCAGGCCGTCGTAGCGCAGCGCCAACGCCGGCTTCTTCGTCGTTAATCCAAGAAACTCGATCAACGCACAGAACAATGGAAGCGCGAGAACAAATCCACCGAAATACGTATGTTGCTGTGTCACGAACCATATGAGCACTCGACTGTCCAACGAGCTGATTCGCGGATAGATGGTTTCGTGCGGAGCCGGAGCCGCAGGGCCTTGCGGGGTTCCCTCCGTCCCAAAATAGACATCGACCGAAGACTCCGCAAAGGACAAATCGGGGCCGCTCCACGCATAGCCCATCGCGATTGCAAAAAAAGCGATACCGGTCGCAGCACTGAACGCGGCACGTACCACCCGAACTACTCGCCCCATACCCTTTACCCCTTTATTCCGTTCTTCTCGAAAGCCAACCCTCCTCCAACACCTTGGGATGAACTCACCTGTTTACCGAGAATCCCCATCACGAAAGGACAGCGCAACATCCCGCTCGAAAGTTGTGGAGCCTCTTCGTTTTCTACGTAACGGCGATGACCCAGGTAGTATCCGTACATACCCATCATGGCCGCCACGAACGCACCCATGACAGCGGCTACACCCGACGTAATCACCGGCTGCCTCGCAACAAATAACACGAGCCCCATGGTCACAAGATAATAGGTGGAAGCAAACGCCATCCCAGGCCACCACCAATATTTCAGCAATTCAGCCGGTGTCGTCCGACGGAGGGTGTGAATCCAAGAGGTGGATGGATTGAGCCCTCCTAAATAAGCACAGAGGGCGAGGCCACCAC
>JAAUPT010000285.1 GCA_012032965.1 Nitrospira sp. | reverse complement strand
TTTCAGCAAGACTGTTTTCATTGCAGCCAACCGCTCCAGCATCTGGCCTTGACGATCTGTCACGGCTTCCGACACGTTTTCAATTGAGAAGAGCGCGTGCAGATGAACCTCCCCACCTTGATAGAGATACCCCGTATCGATGTGCATCAGACAGGTCGCATCAAGCCTCAACCCGGAACCTTGTACAACGTGGCTTTGTATGGATAGATCATCGAGATGAACATCTTTCACTCTGCTCGATGACTTCACTTCGATCAAACGCCAGGACGGCGATCCCTCCTCACGGCTCGGCACTCGCTCTAAAATATCCACACGCACAAGCACTCCGTCATGTTCAAACGCCCCTTCGAAGATGGCGGGGATCCCGGAATCTTGAACCAAGGCAGCGGTCTCGGCGATTGCCGCCTCTCGCTGACGGAATCCGGCCTTCACCAGGACGCCGCCAGGAAAACGCTGCTGCGCTAGGATGCCGATCTCCGTTCCCATATCCAGGATCGCCTGCATCGACGCATCCGGTGGGGTGGCCAATGAAGGCTGATGAATCTCCAGGTAGAGCCGCTTATGACATTGTAGTCCTGAGAGAAATTTCGATTTTGACAAACGGGGTGGTATAGAAGTGCCCGGTGATCCGTTGTGAGAATTGGCTATCGTCATACTGTCCACTGTGCGATCACTGATTCCTCATAAGGTGTGATGAGGAACTCTGTTAGGATAGCGCCCCATGGCGAACGGTGTCGCACAGATCAGACGCTCCGTCCTGACTCTCGCACTTCCCATCACGGTCAGCAGTCTCCTTCAGCGGGCAGAAGGCATTGTAGCAGTATTCTTGGTCGGCGGACTGGGTGCAACTTCAATCGCGGCGGTTGGGCTGGGCCAACTACTGGCGTTTGTCGCCACGACCTTGGTCTCAGGGCTTTCGGTCGGCACCAACGTCATCGTTGCCCAGCTCTGGGGCGCTCGACGGCAGCAGGATGCAGGAGAAGCTGCACGGCATTTCCTCTGGCTCTCCCTCGGCTTGTCGCTGGTGTTGGCCGGCCTTGGAATAGCGGGTAATCAGTTGGTGATGCAACAGTTGGGTGCGGAACCGGCCGTCATCGAGCTGGCCCTCCCCTATTCGACACTCATTTTCCTTGTCATCCCCTGTACTATCCTTATCCAAGTCCTGTCGTCCGTTCTTCAGGGTACAGGCGATACCCGCACTCCGATGTATGCCATGATCGGCGTCAATCTCCTTCATGCGCTCCTTGCGTACCCTCTAATCTACGGACGATGGGGAGCGCCCAATTTAGGGATCAAGGGTGCAGCCATTGCCGTCGGCCTCGCTGAAGCCACAGGCACCCTGTATCTTTTGCTGCGTTGTCGCCCTATCTTAAAGAAGTCGTTAATACTACGTGTCGATCTCATTCGCTCAATCTGGGATGTGGGCGCGTCGGTCTCCGGCGAACGGGTCGTCCAGCAGGCTGGAATTTTCATCTATACCAAACTTGTCCTGCTGTACGGCACCGTGGCCTATGCTGCCCACCAAGTCGGATTGTCGATCGAATCATTTTCGTTCATGCCTGGCTATGGGCTTGCCATTGCTGCCGCCACCATGGTGGGACAGAGTATCGGCGCGGGGAAATATACCCGCGCGAAGCTGGAGAACTGGGAAGCGAATCGGCTGGCCCTTGCGATCATGACCTGCATGGGCATCATCTTCTTCTTTTTTCCGTACGCCCTGCTTCGGGCCTTCACCACAGACGAGGCTGTCATCGACCTGGGCACCATGTTTCTAAAGCTCGTCGCCCTGCTCCAAATTCCTCTGGCCCTCACCATGGTCTTGGCCGGCTCGCTCCGGGGAGCCGGTGACACACGATTTATCATGTGGGCGACGACCGCCGGCATGTGGGGGGTGCGAGTGCCTCTGGCCCTTGTCTTTGGTATTTGGCTGGAGCTTGGAGTCTACTATGTATGGACGGCCATGGTTGCAGACTGGACGGTCCGGATGGGGTTGTTGTTATGGCGCTACCACTCTGAACGCTGGCGGAAGATTCAGGTGATTCGATGAGGGGCACGTCGCGATCAAGCAGGGTTCTGTCATTCCGGTTCCCCTAATCCATCTTCCACCAGAAACTCGATACCTCCAGTTACAACATCGTACATTGCTCCAACAATCGCAATACGCCGCTCTCGGACGAGGCCGTCGAGCGTCTTGCTCTGTTCACGTATCCCTTTGACCACCCGTATGACGTTTTGCCTGGCCACAGCATCGACGAGTGATGCCATTTCAGGTGAGCGCGGTTCATCGATCCCCTGACAGGGGATTCCCTCAGCAGATCGTTGAATCTCGTTCACAATAGAGTCAAGATGTTCGCATCCTGTCGCTTCAGCGGCCGTCACGCGCGAACCTAGGAGTTTGACCGTGGCGGATACTGCGCCGCATCTGGTATGTCCGATCACGATGAGGAGTTTCGCCCCTGCGACGGCGCAGCCGTATTCTGCGCTGGCCAATACGTTCGGACTCGTCACGTTCCCGGCAATGCGGATACTAAAAATGTCTCCCATACCCAGGTCGAAGATCAATTCAACTGGCATGCGAGAGTCGATGCAACTGAGTGCCACGGCTAATGGATGTTGCCCCTCGGCTGTTGTGCGGACTTGACGGTTGAAGTCTCTCGTGAGGCGCCGCCCGGTACGGACTCGTTCGTGGCCGTCCTTCAGAATTTGTACGACTTGCTGCGGGGTAGTGGCATCTTGCAGCTCGCGGGTCGAGTAATCGATATACTGAATCTGGTCATTCAAGTCATACCCATTCCGGAATCCGACAAGACTGACTTCAACGCCATGGGCCGGCCCGGTTTTTCCTTGAAGTCTTGAATCAAGTCAAGTACGTCTGGATCGATATAAGCCGTGGTCTGCGCATCCAATAGGACATGGCCATGGCGTGGGACTTCATTCAGCACCCTGGAAAGGGCAGCACGATTCAAGAAGCTCACTTGATTGGCCAACTCAATATGAACGACATCGCCGCCGAGATGCTTTTCCACGAATCGTCGCACTGGGTGGCGCATGTTGCTGCGAAGAATGAACCCGATGGAGACGGCGAGCCCGATCACGATACCAACTAAGAGGTCCGTAAACACGATTGCCGTCACGGTGACTGCGAACGGGATGAATTGATAGCGCCCCTCGTTCCACATTTGCCGGACTAAGGCCGGACTGGCCAATTTGACCCCAGTCATCAGCAGGATTGCCGCAAGACAAGATAATGGAATCATGTTCAGGTATTTCGGGATGAGAGGCACGCTGATCAACAGCAATGTGCCATGCACAAGAGTCGCCATTTTTGTTTTTCCGCCAGTGGTAACATTGACGGAACTGCGGATGATCACCGATGTGACTGGAAGACCACCGATCAACCCACACGTCACGTTCCCAATGCCTTGCGCCAACAGCTCTTGGCTCGGTGGCGAAATCCGTTGCTGTGGATCCAGTCGGTCAACCGCTTGTAGATTCAGGAGAGTTTCCAAGGACGCAACAATCGCGATGGTCAATCCCGCGAAGTACACGGCGGGGTTGGTCCACTGGGCAAAATCGGGAAACTGCAGTAGCTCAGCGAATTCGCCTAGGCTATCGGCTATTGGTACCTGGACAAGATGGCTTGGACCAATCAGCCAAGGACCTCCGAGTTGCTCAAACCATAGACTTGTCGCGACACCGAAGAGCACCACGGCTAGTGGGGCCGGCACGACGGAGTTTTTCAGGGGTTTCCAGGTGCTCCACAGCACGAGCAGGACGAGGGATACCAGACCAATGATGG
>JAAUPT010000020.1 GCA_012032965.1 Nitrospira sp. | reverse complement strand
TCTAACACTGCTGATTGAGCCACCGATAACTTTCGTTCAACAACTGGCTGTTGATCACGAGAAGCGCGGGAAGTACCGGATTGAGTGGGTTTTCGAGTCATGGTGAGGAAGGGTATCAGGTAGTCAGGTGATCTGTCGAGACTCGACGCTTGAAGCCCCCCAGGTCATTAATTCATTGAAAGCCCTGTAAGGAACGCTTCCCCCTAGGCGACACAAGAATTAAGGCGCGTCGAGATCGAAGGCCGTATGGAGAGACCGCATGGCCAGCTCGAGATATTTCTCATCGATGACGCAGGAAATCTTGATCTCCGAGGTGCTGATCATCATGATATTGATGCCCTCCCGGGACAGCACCTCGAACATCTTCGCCGCCACTCCAGAATGCGATCGCATGCCCACCCCAATAAGTGAGACTTTGGCGATCGCTTCCACGACCGACACGGACTTCGCCTCAATGTCTTTCGCCACCCCTTGAATGAGCGGCTCAGCCTTTTTCAGATCGGCACGCGGTATGGTAAACGAGAGATCCGTCATGGTTGCTTGGCCGATGTTTTGAATAATCATATCCACATTGATATTGGCCTCTGCCACAGGTCCAAAAATTCTGGCGGCAATCCCAGGTTTATCCGGCACCCCAATGATCGTGACCTTGGCTTGATGGCGATCCCCGGTCACCCCAGCGATAGCCGCTGCCTCCATGTCCTTATCTTCCTTCGTCACGAGTGTTCCCTTTCCTTCTGTGAAGCTGGAATTCACTTCGACCGGGACATTAAATTTGGCCGCAAACTCGACCGACCTGGTTTGGAGCACTTTCGCTCCGAGGCTGGCCATTTCAAGCATCTCCTCATAGGCGATCCGATCGATCCGCCTCGCCGCCGGAACAATGTTCGGATCTGCGGTGTAGACGCCATCAACATCGGTAAAAATGATGCATCGATCGGCCTTCAGGGCTGCCGCCAATGCGACCGCGGAGAGATCAGACCCCCCTCGTCCGAGCGTTGTCACATCTGAGAACTCGTTGATGCCCTGAAAACCGGCCACAACGGGAACCACTCCTTGCCCCAGCGCCTCACGGATACGATCTGCGGTCACCCGGGCGATCCGGGCCTTGGTATGGGCGCGATCAGTCATGATGCCGACCTGCCGACCTGTAAAGGACCGCGCATTGATGCCACGCCCTCGCAACTCCATCGCCAGCAACGCGATGGTGACGCGTTCTCCCGTTGAGAGCAACATGTCCAGTTCGCGTTCATCAGGAGCAGCCGTCACCTCGTGGGCGAGTTTTGATCAGCCGGTCCGTCTCACCGCTCATGGCGGAGAGCACGACCACGATGCTATGTCCGTCTCGCTGAGCCCGAGCCACACGGTCAGCGACTCGATGTATTCGCTCGACGGTACCAACCGAAGTCCCGCCGTACTTTTGAACGATCAGCGCCACAGGCTTCAGCTTTTTGAGAAGAACTTGTTCGCAAACTTGGTCGCATCACGGGCAGGGATATTGGAAGCAATCGCATCAGCCTCGGTAAAGCGGCGGCTGACAGTGTCCGCCCCTTTTCCGCCACTTTCACCAAACGCGTACAACGCCGGACCCTCAATTCCTACGGTGTGGTCGCATATCACGAGAAAGCGATAGGGGCCTTGCTTGTCCAAGCCTTCAACCAAGGGACCGACCAAGTTACGATCAAACTCTTCGATCCCACGGACCTTGGCCTTGATGTCGGTGCCGTGGATGACTTCGTCTGTCAACTTGGCATGGACATACACAAAATCCTTCTTGGCAAATTCCTCCAATGCCACGGTGGCCTTTGCACGGAGATCACCACCATCCAGTCTTTCTGGATCCACCGCTTCCAGGCCCGCACTGATCCCTACACCACGATGCACATCGTTGGTAGCAACGACCGCCCCTGCCACCTCGTATTGTTCCACCAGGCTCGGCCATATGGCGGCTCGCCCTTCGCCCCAGAGCCAGAGACAATTTGCCGGTTTCTTGCCGGCAGTGACTCGTTCACCGTTGACGGGATGATCGCGCAAGATAAAATAGGCGGCCTCCATCAGCTTCCGGAGAATATCCGCACCGTCTCCGGAGGGTAAGGCCTCGGCGATCGATTGACCAAGTAGCGACTGCGGATCGGTGCAGATCGCCTTTGATTTCCCATTCACCCAGACCATCAGATGGCGATGGCCCGCCCCCGGATAGAACTGAATGGTTTCCGAGCCGAGCTGTTCGTTGATGGCATCAATCAGCTCACGGGCATCTTCGGTCTCAATCAAGCCGGCCGTTGCATCGTCCATGATGACGTGCGGGCCCAATTTCTTGATGGCACTGCCCTTGCCGCCTTCGGGTGCCAAGGTCACCATCGTGCAGCGATACACCACATCCTGTTCCGTTGCAGACACACCCAGACTGGCAGCCTCAAGCGGCCCAGGACCTGGATAAAATTTCCTCGGGTCATATCCAAGGATCGCCGTGCCGATCAGCCCACCTCCAGGGTGAACCCCGCTGGCAGGAATTATGAGTTGACCAAGTTCGCCGCCCTGTGCCAGACGATCTAAATGGGGGGTCGCGGCTACTTGGAGCGGTGTCCGACCACCCAATTCTTCTTGTGGGTAATGGGCCATTCCTCCGGCATGCACGATCACATATTTCATGGACTCTACGCGCCTTTCAGACTTTCAATAAACGAGCGACATCCTCTCGAGTTGCCTTCACCGTTTGCGGAGGCGTCGACACGCCGATCGCGGTATCCGCATCTTTCAAGCCATGCCCGGTAAGGGTACAGACGACCGTCTCTCCCTCTTGAAGGGCCTTCTTTCGATGGAGTTTGGCCACACCCGCAACCGACGCGGCTGAAGCCGGCTCACAAAACACCCCTTCCGTCGCTGCCACGGTTGCGTAGGCTTGGAGAATCTCTTCATCCGTTACCATATCGATCGCACCAGCGGATTCTTCCACCGCCGTCAAGGCCGAGGACCAGCTGGCAGGGTTGCCGATTCGGATTGCCGTGGCCACGGTCTGCGGCTGTTCGACGACTCTGCCTAATACGATCGGGGCGGCCCCTGAAGCTTGAAATCCCATCATACGAGGCAGTCGCATGATCTGATTCGCCGCACGATATTCTTTGTACCCCTTCCAATAGGCAGTAATATTGCCGGCGTTCCCGACCGGCAAGACGTGCAGCACCGGAGCCTCGCCGAGTTGGTCACAGATCTCAAAGGCCGCGGTCTTCTGTCCCTCAATCCTGAAGGGATTCACCGAGTTGACGAGTTCGATATGGAGCGACGAGGAAAAGTCTTTCACAAGCGCCAACGCCTGGTCAAAATTTCCCTCGATCTGAATGACCGTCGCCTGATGCATCATCGCCTGGGAGAGTTTGCCCATCGCGATCTTCCCGGCTGGAATCAATACGTACACGGACAACCCCGCACGAGCGCCATACGCCGCGGCGGAGGCGGAGGTATTGCCGGTCGAGGCGCACATGACGGCCTGTGCACCTCCCTCAACAGCCTTTGAGATGGCTAATGTCATGCCCCGGTCTTTAAAGGAACCGGTTGGGTTGACCCCCTCAAACTTCAAATAGAGTTCGATTCCCGGTGCGATCGCCTTGGCTAATCTTGTGGCACGAATCAGAGGCGTGTTGCCCTCTCCCAAACTGATGACCGGGGTCTTTTCAGTCACCGGGAGAAATTTTCGGTACTCCTCAATGACTCCGCGCCAGCGATTCATCGATCACTCATCCTTGCCTTCGACCCGAACAAGCACCGTCGGTTCAGAGACAAACGGCTTTTGGTTGATTTCACGGAGCGCGGTTTGCACATCGCGCTCTTTCGCGGTATGTGTCTTAATAACAACCGGCACTGTCTGCCCTTCACGGCGTCCTTGTTGCACCATGGAGGAAATGCTGATTCCATACCGTCCCAGCTCACCGGCGATTTGTGCCAACACCCCGGGGCGATCCACAACGGTAAACCGCAAGTAATACAGCGAGCTGATCTCTTCCATTGATCGCAGGCGAATCGGCCGTCGCTGATCCTGTTGAAACGACGCCACCGGCACTCGACCGACATTGCCTTTGAGCACATCCCGTCCGATCGCGATCACATCACTGACGACGGCGCTTCCGGTTGGCATAGAACCCGCTCCCCGCCCATAGAGCACGACGTCACCGACAGCATCACCTACCAATTGGATGGCGTTGTACACACCCTCGACTTGGGCGATGGGCGACGTGGAGGGAAGCATCGTAGGATGTACACGAGCTTCGACTTCTCCGTCGACAAGTTTTGCGATCCCTAGCAACTTGATCGTGCAGCCAAACTGTTTCGCATACGCAATATCAGTGGGCGTGATACTCGTAATTCCTTCTGTATAGATATCCTTGAAATTGACCGGTGTTCCATACGCGAGGTTGACGAGAATGGCCAGCTTGTGTGCCGAATCGATCCCCGCAATATCAAAAGTAGGGTCGGCTTCGGCATATCCGGCATGTTGCGCATCCTGGAGAACCTCTTGGAAGCTGTGCCCCTCATGCGTCATTCGTGACAGAATATAGTTGGACGTTCCGTTGATGATCCCGTAGATGGATTCGATCGTATTCCCGGCAAGCCCTTCCGTCAACGCTCGAACGACTGGAATCCCGCCACCCACACTGGCCTCAAATCCCACATCCACACCCTTGCGTGTGGCGGCGTCGAAGATTTCCTCTCCATGGAGTGCCAAGAGCGCTTTGTTGGCAGTGACGACGTGCTTCCCAGCAGCAATCGCATCCATGATGATTCGCTTCGCCGTATCGTATCCACCGATGAGCTCGATCACCACATCGATATTCGGATCAGTGAGCACTGCTCTGGCATCCGTGGTCAGGATCCCTGGGTTCAACCGCAGCCCCCGGTCACTCGTGATGTCCAGATCCGCCACCCGAATCAGCTCGATTGGCACGCCCACCCGACGGCCAATGAGGGCAGCATTGTGCAGAAGGATCGTGGCAACCCCGGTCCCAACCGTCCCAAATCCCACAATACCCACTCCGATGCGCGACCTCATTTTTCGTCTCCATCAAACTTGAGGGCCTTGCGGATTCCCCTGACCGCTTGCCTTGTTCGATGTTCGTTCTCTACGAGCCCAAATCGCACGTACTCCTCGCCACCTTCACCGAATCCAATCCCGGGAGAAACGGCAACCTTTGCCTCCTTCAGCAGGAGCTTTGAAAACTCCAGCGAGCCCATGTGTCGATAGGGCAACGGAATGCGTGCCCAGACAAACATCGTGGCCAGTGGCTTTGCGACCTGCCATCCGATTCGATTCAACCCACCGACCAATGCATCTCGGCGTTTCTGATAGCGCAGCACGGTGTCTTTGACGCAGTCCTGAGGACCATTTAGCGCGATCACGCTCGCGATTTGAAGCGGCTGAAAAATCCCATAATCCAGATAGCTTTTGATTTTTGCCAGGGCGCCGACGACCTCGCGGTTGCCGACGCAGAAGCCCACTCGCCAACCCGGCATATTGTAGGCTTTGGATAACGTATAGAACTCGACTCCACATCTTTCGCTCCCGGAATCTGAAGAAAACTCGGAGCCTTATATCCGTCGAATACCAAATCGGCATAGGCAAGGTCGTGGATCACGATCACGTTGTGTTCCTTAGCAAACGCGACGATCTTCTTGAAAAACTCCAGATCCACGATTGCTGTCGTTGGATTGTGCGGAAAGTTAATGACCAGAATCTTCGGGCGCGGAAATGTCTGCCGGTAGACCCGAGTCAGATCTTCGAAAAAGTCGCTATCCTGCCGGAGCTCAATCCCACGGACCTCGCCTCCTGCGATGATAAAGCTATACATATGGATGGGATACGTCGGTGTCGGAGTCAGGACAACATCACCCGGACCAATCATAGCCAAGGCGAGATGTGCAAGACCTTCTTTTGAGCCGATGGTGACAATGGCTTCAGTTTCTGGGTCCAGATCGACATCATAGTTTCGCTTGTACCAGCTACAAATCGCATGGCGCAGCTTGGTAATTCCGCGCGACGCCGAATAGCGATGATTCTTGGCTTTGCGAGCTGCTTCAATCATTTTTTCAACGATATGAGGCGGTGTGGGTTGGTCGGGATTTCCCATCCCAAAATCGATGATGTCTTCACCGCGTTGGCGAGCTTCAAGCTTCAGTGATTGAACTTGCGCGAAGACATACGGTGGAAGCCGCTTGATCCGATAAAAGCCGTCGCCCAACCCCATGAACTTCCCTTGACCGTTTCTAGAAAATTACCAACGGACTCTTCGCCATGAATTCGTGAGAGCACACGAGAGGCGCCTATTCTAATTCAGGGTTCCGGACGAGTCAATTTCCCTCATTTTCTACGTGCTTCTGACAACTGAAGTTCCGGACTTGTGCCTGCTATATCCGCGATGTGTCGGCAATGTCGTTGTTGCCCCCTCTTATTCCTTTCTGTTACTAATACGGGTGGTAAATCCGGTGATCGACAAGCAGTTCCATGGTCGGATGATCCAATAGGTAGTCACCGTGAGGATAAGGAGGGGCGATGGCGCGGCTCGGTGTAAATGTCGACCACGTTGCGACGTTGAGACAGGTTCGCGGAGGAACCGACCCCGATCCGCTCGCGGCAGCGGTGCTTGTTGAGCTCGCAGGAGCCGACGGCATTGTCGTCCATCTACGGGAAGACCGACGTCACATTCAAGATCGCGATCTTCGGCTCCTTCGCGAAATGACCCGCACAAAGCTCGACCTTGAAATGGCGGCTGATGGAGAGATGGTGAAGATCGCTCTGAACATCAAGCCGGACCTGGTCACATTGGTGCCGGAAAAACGGCAGGAACTGACTACCGAAGGCGGTCTCGACGTTGCAGGACTGCGAGATCGGATTCAAGGTGTCGTGACGCTGTTACATAACGGCGGAATTCCTGTCAGCGTCTTTATTGAGCCGGATTTGAATCAAGTGAAGGCTGCACACAAGATCTCCGCAGATTTTGTGGAACTGCATACAGGGCGCTACGCGAATGCCACACGTTCGAAAGAAGCCGATTCGGAATTCGAGGCAATCGCGCAAGCAGCCAGGCTCTCGTATAAGCTTGGGATCGGGGTCAATGCCGGTCATGGGCTGAACTATCGCAACGTCAAGCGACTCACGCATATCCCTGAAATCGTTGAGTACAACATCGGCCACAGCATTATCGCGCGTTCCGTCCTCGTCGGCCTCGTCCAGGCTGTGAAAGAAATGAAGGCCTTGCTGAGTTAGTGTCGTGGACCTGCTGGTCCGTCCGTTCACCACCCTCGGCTTATCATGACCAAGATTGTCACCGCTGCACAGATGCAGGAGCTTGATCGCAGAACGATCGTAGAGGCCCGCATTCCCGCCACAACATTGATGGAACGAGCCGGACTCGGCGTCGTGTCTTCCCTTGAAAAGCGGTTCGGATCCGCTCGTGGCAAGACGGTGACCATCGTCTGCGGCAAGGGGAATAATGGCGGAGATGGATTCGTAGCGGCGCGCCTACTCCGCCGTCGTCATGCAAAGGTCCACATCCTCGCACTGGTCTCCGTTTCTGAACTAAGCCGCGATGCCGCTACGATGTATCGGCAATTCGTGCGTGGTGCAGGCAGATCTGGTGTCCACGTTTACACGTCCAAGGCACAGGCACAGGCTCTTCTGCACGATAGTGACATCCTCGTTGATGCCCTGCTCGGCACAGGACTTTCCTCCGCTGTAACTGGGCGCTATGCTGATGCCATAGACAGCATCAACGAAGCCCTCCGCCCTGTTGTGGCCGTCGACCTTCCCTCTGGCCTCCATGCGGATAGCGGAACCATCCTTGGCCGAGCTGTTCGTGCCTCCCTCACCGTCACTTTTGGGCTTCCGAAATTTGGCCTCTACCAGAATCAGGGGATTGATCACGCTGGGGAAATCGAGATTGTTGATATCGGTATCCCGCCAGCGTACGTCGATGCGGTGGTCAGCCGCACCAGTTTGATTACGCGAGGAGCAGTGCAGATGTATCTCCCGACGCGACGCTCTTCGAGTCACAAGGGAACGTTTGGGCATGCCGGTATTATCGCCGGGTCCGTCGGGAAAACCGGCGCCGCAGCCCTTGCCGCCCGAGCCGCGCTCCGAGTGGGAGCCGGCCTCGTTACCGTGGCGATCCCCTCTAGTCTCAATGACGTGTTGGAGGCCCAACTGGTGGAGGCTATGACCGCCCCAATGCCAGAGACCAAGGCGCGGACCTTGGCGCGGACTGCATTGGACCGACTCGTCTCGTTCATGTCAGCCAGAACCGCCGTCGCCATTGGTCCAGGACTCTCAACAGCCCCCGAAACTGTCGAGCTTATCCAGGCCCTGACAAAACAGCTTGATCGACCAGCTGTTTTGATGCAGATGCGCTGAACGCACTGACCGGCCGTACCGCTCTGCTGGCATCCTGCAAGACCCCTCCGATCATCACGCCCCATCCTGGTGAGATGGCGCGACTAGAGCCTGATGCAACACCTCAGACGGTCAACAACGATCGCATCGGTGTTGCCACCCGTTTTGCGCGAGAGCGCGGGCTGTTCGTGGTCTTGAAAGGAGCGAGAACCGTGGTGGCTCGGCCAGATGGCGCTGTGGCCATCTGCCCAACCGGGAATCCTGGAATGGCGACAGCCGGGACTGGTGACGTGTTGACCGGCATGATGGTGGGACTTTTGGCCCAAGGCCTAGCTTCATGGGAAGCTGCTTGTACTGCGACCTACCTCCATGGAATGGCTGGTGACTTGGCTGCAGCCAGCAAGGGACAGGCTGGGATGATCGCAAGTGATCTGGTCGAACAGATTCCCTATGCACTCAAACATGTCGATGAGACAGGGCAACACTAATTTCATCCTGTGTGCGACATGCTCGTCCGCTATCGTTCCTATGGCTAACTCTTTCGACCTTTATGATTTTGTCCTTGCATCTCCTCGGGAAACGGATTTGTTCGGACATACGATCGGAAAGGTCCTTCGACGAGGCGATGTGCTTGCGTTGGTGGGAGAATTAGGTGCCGGCAAAACTGCTCTGGTACGTGGAGTCGTGACCGGCCTGGGCGGACCTGTTGCTTCGGTCACCAGTCCGACGTTTACGCTCGCGCACGAATACCAAGGAAGGCTTCCACTCATTCATCTGGATCTTTACCGGTTGAAACGAGTCGATGAAGCCGAATCAATTGGACTTTCTGAATGCTTTACAGAGGAAGTGGTTGCCGCGATTGAATGGGCCGATCGATTCCCGGACTTCCTTCCTGCTGATCACCTGGAAGTGCGATTGATTCATCGAACGCGGACCACCAGGATGGTGCAGTTAAATGCCCAAGGGGCACAATCTCGGTCGCTTCTGATGCGAATCCATAGGGCTTGGCACGCCACAGATCTATCTGGCCGATCGCCTCGGTCGCGTACGAAACACCGTCGGAAGGCTTCACAGCGATGACTCGCGTTATTCTGATCGGCATTCTCCTACTCCTTTCGCTGTCTTTCGTCCTTCAAAATCAAGAGCAGGAAGTGACGTTGAGATACTTCTTTGGCTTACTTGAGGCCTCAACTCCCATTTATCAACCCATTATGGCCGGGTTCGCAGTGGGTTTATTGGTCGCGGCCATTCTGCTCTTCCCTCCCTGGGTACGAGCACGAATCGAGCTAAGACGAAAAACAAAAGCATTACAACAAGCCGAGGTCGATCTGGAACGCCTCCGCCAATCACTTGAGAAAATCTCGAGACGATCCTCTTCTACCGAAATCGAACATTCGGGGACCTTCCACGATGAGTGATCTCAGCTTGAGTCCATTGATGCAGCAATATCGCGATATCAAACAGGGGTACCCTGACGCAATCCTGTTTTTCCGAGTTGGTGATTTTTACGAGATGTTCTACGAGGACGCACAGGTGGCTTCGGGAATTCTCTCTATCGCCCTGACTTCCCGCGATAAAAACAGTGCTAATCCTGTTCCTCTTTGTGGTGTTCCTTTTCACGCAGCAACCGGCTATATCGCGAAGTTATTGAAGGCCGGGCGGATCGTCGCCCTGTGCGAGCAGGTCGAGGATCCCAAACAGCTAAAGGTCTGGTTCACCGCGAAGTCGTCAGACTCTATACCCCGGGCACATTGGTCGATACAGAGTTTCTTTCTCCTACCGAGTTCAACTATCTAACCGCGCTCGCGATTCAGCCAGATTCGTCTCGAGGATTAGTCATCGCCTTGGCTGCCCTTGAGGTGTCCACAGGTGATTTTTGGGTGATGGAGACGGATGGTCCACAAGCCGTCACTCAGATTCTGAATGAGCTCGCTCGTTTGGAGCCTCGAGAATTACTGTTTCCTGTTGACTTTGATCGCCAGCGCTTCCCGTGTATTGATGAGATCCCTGGAGTCCGCCTGTGTGAACGTCCTTCCGTCTCATTTGACCGCAAGTACGCCGAGCGCGTGCTCCTTGAGCACTTTGGGGTCCAATCTCTAAAAAGTTTTGGATGCCACGATCTATCTATAGGCATCTGCGCAGCAGGTGCCGTGTTGGAATACCTTCGTCAGACCCAGCCGTCTGCACCCCTCACGCACATTCGCCGGATCATGCTCCGCGGTACTGATGAATTTATGCAGCTTGATAGTACAACGATCCGTAATCTTGAACTGCTGAAACCAATTGCAGGGAATGAGGGTTATTCCGGCTCGAAGGCACCAACACTCTTGAGTATTCTCGATCGAACCAGCACGGCTATGGGAAGTCGCCTTCTCCGCCAATGGCTGATCAGGCCCTTGATTCGCTGCGAAGAGATCCGCAGGAGATCGGATGCCGTTGAAGAACTTAAAGACCAGATGATGGTGCGAACGGCTCTTCGTTTCGCTTTGCGAGAGATTCAGGATATTGCTCGACTCGGTAGTCGCCTTGTCCTGGGACTGTCCGGCCCGCGTGAACTTCTTGCCCTCAAACAGTCGCTCGGCGCGTTACCAGAGATTCTTGTGCAGTTAGATTTTCTTAAGAGCCAGCTGTTTGGTGAGGCACGAGCTTCGTGGGATAGCGCTCAAGATCTCTATGAGCTGATTGAACAGTCTATCCGTTCCGATGCCCCGATCTCAGTTCGTGATGGGGATATCATCAAAGAAGGATACGATCCTCATATTGACGAGTTGCGAAAGGTGAGTAAAGAAGGCAAAGGGTGGATTGCTGCCCTCGAGGCTCGTGAACGGGAACGAACCGGCATTGATTCGCTGAAGGTACGCTACAATCATGTCTATGGATATTATGTCGAGATTACCAAGGCCAATCTTAACCGTGTGCCGGTCGACTACATCCGCAAACAAACCCTCGTCAATGCCGAACGTTTTATGACTGCCGAGCTAAGGATCTTGAAGAACGTGTCCTCGGTGCGGATGCGCAGCTTCTTGCCAGGGAGCAAGAAGCGTTTAATCAGCTCCGCGCTCGATTGGCCGATGAAGCTCATCGACTAGAGAGAATAACCACCACCCTTTCGTTCATTGATGTGCTGGCTGGGTTGGCA
>JAAUPT010000019.1 GCA_012032965.1 Nitrospira sp. | reverse complement strand
AATAACGATTTCTTCGGAGCTTGGACGATCCACACCGATTTGAATAGAAGCCTGTGACCTGGTACCGGTGAACTTAATTGCGTTCGTGATCAAATTCACAAATACCTGTCTCAGCATGGCTGGATCACCCTTGACTTCAGGTAACGGGGCGATTGTCCACGATATCTCACGCCCTTGCAAGTCCAGACGTAAATCCGCAAGAATGCTTTTGATCAACTGCTCCAGATTGACACTGGTGCGAAGCATTTCTTGTCGGCCCATGCGTGAAAAGACCAGCAGGTCATCAATCAGCTGTCCCATCTGCTTGGCGGCATCAGAAATTGTTTGTAAATACCGCGCACCCTTCTCATTCAGCGACGCCTCAACCGATTTGCGCAGGAGAGCCGCGTACCCGTCTATATGCCGCAAGGGCGCTCGTAAATCATGAGAGACTGAGTAGCTGAACGCTTCGAGCTCCTTGTTTGCAGCCTCCAAGAGTTCCCCTCGACGCTGCAGCTCCCCCGCAACACGCCGCCGCTCCGTAATGTCATGCCGAATGAGATAGTAGACCCATGCCAGCAAGACCAGCTGGAGACACGCCCCTAGACCTAACAACACGATCGTATTCTTGGTCCCCTCAGCGGAGTCCGCCATGCGGCGATTCATGGTCTGCCGTTCGTCTGAATCTATATCGGTAATGAGCTGATGAATCGCTCCCAACTCTCGGCGGCCGGCCCCCTCAATCGCCATCTTCTTCACCGCTCGAAACCCACCCCGGTCGAACAGGTCAATGGCCTTGGACTCAGCGTTCAATTGTTTCGTCATCATCCGTTCCAGCACCCCAGCTCGTTGCTCTTGTTCCGTAGAACCGCGTGTCAATTCACGCAGGTAGGTGGCGAATAGCGGTTCTTGTTGTACCACCTTCTTGTAGGACTCAAGATAGGACGTTTCTCCTGTGACGAGATATCGTCGATGTGCATCCTCCGCCTCATTCATTGCAATATCAATGTTGCTGAGAAGCTGGAGGAGATCATGGCTGCGACCATCAAGTCGGCTGCTGGCCAGGAGAATACTGGTATTGTTATACGAGACAGCAGTGATAACCAGGATCCCAACAAACACAAGGCTGAAACCAACTAGGACCCTTTGCTCAATGGTGAGTTTTTCAAACCATGGCACACGAACGTGACTAAACCCAGTTGCACCCGGAAGAATGTCGGCATGAGGTTTTGCCTCCTCGGACGCTAACGCCGGAGGCTTCGCGTGATGGTTTGTGGTTGAGTCCATGGGTCAGGATGACAAGCCGCCACGGCGTCCTAGCTGTCGCGCGGAATCCGAACCAAGAGATACGTCACCCGACTCAATTGTAGCAGAACTCTACGGAGGGGGAAGCAGAAAACTAGCCACCAACATGTATCGTTGAGGGAAGGGCCGTTGCGGAAGGAGTCACAAAGTTGGAAAACATCAGCGTAGCTTCCACCACCCAGTCGGTAAACGGTTGGGGGTAAATTCCGATCACCAAAGTCCCCGCTAAGCTGACATAGATGACGGTTTTCATCGGAGAGGAAATCCTAATTGGAGACGGATCAATCGGTTCATTGATGTACATTTGCTTCACGACAATTAAGTAATAGTACATCGATATGACGATATTGATCAGGCCGACCGTGATTAAGGTATAGAGCCCTTCCTGGATCGCAGCGACAAAGATGTAGAGTTTTCCAATGAACCCAGCTAGCGGCGGGACCCCGGCCAATGACAAGAGGAACAGCAACATGGCAAATGCCAAAAACGGAGAGCGTCTGTTTAGGCCACGATAATCCTCGATCTCGTCCTTCCCGATCGCCTGGCTGACTGCAATGACAACGGCAAAAGCTCCGAGATTCGCAAAGAGATAGGCCAGGAGATAAAATAGAATGGCATCACTTCCCATCTTGGTTCCCGCTGCCAATCCTATCAACACGTTTCCTATTTGGGCGATCCCAGAGTAAGCAAGCAGTCGCTTGATGTTTCGCTGAGCGATGGCCACGATGTTTCCATAGGTCATCGACACGATCGAGACCGCAACTAACAAGTACACCCAAACCGGTTTAAACGACGCCAATGCAACGAGAAAAATCCTGAGTAGGATCACCAAAGCAGCGCCTTTGGGGGCAATCGACAAAAAGGCCGTAACGGGGGTTGGGGCGCCGTGATAGGTATCGGGTATCCACGAATGGAAAGGAACAGCCCCGATCTTAAATCCTAAGGCGGCAAAGATCAGCAGAAATCCAATGATCAAGCCGGGGGTTGCTTGTGCGGACGACATTTCTGAGAACACTAACTGACCCGTTTCACCGTAGACGAGGCTGATGCCGTACGCGAACAGGCCAGCAGCAAAAACGCCAAGGATAAAAAATTTCAATCCTGCCTCGTTTGAGGCCAAGTCATCGCGTAAATACGACACGAGTACATAAAACCCAAGTGTGGAGAACTCCAAGCTGACAAAGACAGAAAGGAGATCATTGGCCGACGCCATGAACATCATGCCAAGCGCCGACATCACCACGAGAACATAATATTCTCCCCGGAATAACGTGAACCGATTGACATACTCGACTGACGACAGAATCACGAGTATGGTGGCTCCCAAAATAAACACCTTGAAAAAGATCGCCATGCGATCCAGTACAAACATGTTGCCAAACAGCGCCCCGGATATATGATTGACGTCAAACCACGCCAAACATCCTAGTGTGATGACGAGGCCTGCCACACTGAGATACGCCAACTGTTCTTTAGGCAGGCGTGGAGAGACGAAATCGACGATGAGGACAACACAAAGCCAACACGTGAGGAAGATTTCGGGCAAGAGAAGAAGCAGATCTGAAAAGGAGAGATTCAGCGAAAAGATCATTCGCTCCCTCCTGGTGACGTCTGCACAGGAGTCGGCAGAACCTTGTTGGCAACCACCGGCGTCGTCGTCATGGTCTCAGAGAGACGTCCTACGTTCTGAGGGCGTGCGCCGTCCCCAGATTGCGCAACAGGAACGACTTCGGTGATCTTCACGATCAATGGATCCACGCCAGAGCGAACAACATCATACAGATGCATCGGAAAATACCGAACCCGATGCTGACTGAGATCATGATCAACAACGGCAGGCGATCAACCGTAGAAATCGCATCATGGGCGTGGCCGTACTTCTGATTCATCGGACCATAGAACAGGCCCCTCATCATCTTAAATAGGTAGGCCAGCGTCAGTACAATGCCCAACATCGCTACGATCACTTGCAATGGGTACTTATTCCAACTGCCGACGACAATCATGATCTCCGCAATAAAATTCACCGTGCCCGGCATCCCAATCGAGGCCATACACGCCACCATAAAACAGGCAGAAATAAAAGGCATCTTGTTGGAAAGTCCACCCAGCGAAGGAATGTCGCGTGTATGGGTTTGATCGTAGACCCATCCCGCCATCGCGAACAGCATGCCCGTGGCCATCGCGTGGGCGAACATATAGATGACGGCACCGCTCAAGCTGATGTAGCTGAGGGCGGCCATGCCGAGAAACACATAGCCCATGTGACTGGAGCTTGAATAGCCGATGACATACTTCGTGTCCTTGGCATAAAAAGCGACAAAACCTCCGTAGATGATGCTGAACATGCAAAGAACGGCAGCAATCGGCATCATTTCTCTGGTCGTTTCCGGAAGAATTTCGAAGGCAACTCTGATGATGGAAAAATGCCCCAGCTTCATGAGGACACCGGCATGAAGCATGCTCGTCGCAGCCGGCGCCGCCGCATGGCCAACGGGAGACCATGAGTGCATCGGCCAAAGCGGGGCGATCGATGCAAATCCGAAGAAAACTAAAACCCATATAATCTTGTCCAGCGTCGTACCCAGGACCGGGATATTCATGAGGTTGGCTTGCTCACGAAGGACCAAGATGTCAAAGGTGTTAAGCCCCGAATATTTATAGATCAGCAGAATACCCATTAAGGCCACGACCGCGAACGCAGAGAGAAAGAGCACCAGTTTCATGGCCGCATATTCTTTGCTATTGGAGCCGAAATTTAGAATGAAGCCGACGGAATCCCTCAGTTTCACCCCTTCAGGATCACTCATTTCCAGATACTTCTTGGTGTGACTTCCCCACATGCCCAGCAGTAAGTACATCGGGATCACGGACATTTCGTAGAAGAAGTAGAGGAAAAACAGATCAAGGGACATGAAGACGCCGATCGTGGCAGCCGCCAGGATCAGCAACCAGATGTAGAACTCTTTCGTCCGGTCCGTGATATGCCAGGACACGAAGATCCCAGCGAATAAGAGAATCGTTGAGGCCAGTACGAGAGGAGTTCCAATACCGTCGACACCCAGATGCAAGGAAATGCCAAGCTGGCGAGACCATTCAATTTTTTCGACAAACTGAAATCCCCCCTTCACAGGATCATAGGCATAGAAGAGGTAGATTGAACTAATTAACGACACGAAGGCAGAGCTCGCGGCAATGCCACGGACAAGCAGAGGTTGACGATTGGAAACAAAAATCAGCCCTAACGCTCCAAGAAACGGAGCGAAGAGGATATACAGCAGTGCGTGCTCTCCCATGACCAGACCCTACTTCTTCCCCAATTGGATTTGCGGACTCACAACCGCTGCTGCCTGATCGTGGTGGATCCGGTCAACGAGCGCTTGAACCGATCCATTCATAATTCGTAGAAACGGGGATGGATAGAGCCCGATCCAAAGAATCATGACCGACAAGGAGACGACAATAATCATCTCACGAAGCTGCAGATCACTCATGGTGGCTCTCACCGCTGTCCCCACCGGTCCAAGCATGGATCGCTCGTAATACCAGAGGAAATAGGCGGCACCGAAGATCACCCCCAAAACGGCAACGGCTCCAAACCACCATCTGGCCTCAAAAGCCCCAAGCAGAATAAGAAACTCACCGACAAAGCCATTTGTACCGGGAAGCCCAATGGACGCCAGTCCGATAATAAGAAAGAACGTGGCGAGCAGCGGCACTTGTTTGGCCATTCCACCGAAGGCGGATAATTGAGTCGTCTGCTGGCGGGAGTACAAAAACCCCGCGATAAAAAATAATCCAGCTGTGCTGAACCCCAAATTGATCATGGTCAGCAAACTGCCTTGCAGACTTTGGTAATTCAACGCAAACAACCCCACCACCACAAAGCCCAAGTGACTCACGCTGCTGTAAGCGAGCAACCGTCTCAAATCAGCCTGCACCAACGCCATCCAGGCCCCATAAAGAATTGCGCAGAGACCGAGGACCACGAGGACAGTGACAACCGTCTCACTTTTCGATGCGTCTGGGAGCAGTGGGATACTAAAGCGCATAAAGCCAAAGGTGCCTAGTTTGAGACCGGCTAATACGACAGCCATTCCAATCGGTCCCTCTAAGAGGGCATCAGGCAACCAGGTATGGAATGGGAACACCGGTGCCTTAAATGCAAATCCCAAAAACATCAGCCAAAAGATCACCATCTGCTGACTGACTGGAATTGGCACGCTCAGAAGGTCGAGGAAATCAAACGAGTACGCCTGATCGGCATGATGCAACGAGGCCCACTCATGGAAATTGATATTCAGTAATGCAATTCCAACCAGCATGAAGACACTGCCCAAAAGCGTATAGAGGACGAACTTCAACGCCGCGTAGTGACGTTCGGCTCCGCCTCCCCACAGTTTGATCAAGAAGTAGCTCGGAATCAGCATCAGCTCCCAGAACACGAAGAATAAGATCAAGTCCAACGAGACGAACACGCCCATCGTCGTCGTTTCAAGGGCTAACAGGCACATCATGTACAATTTGACCTGATGGCGAATCGTATCCCACGAGTAGACCACAACCAGAACGGTCAGAAACGCCGTGAGACCCACGAACAGGACGCTGATTCCATCGACCGCCAAGTGGTAGCTGATCCCTAGAGCCGGAATCCACGGCACACGTTCTGTGAACTGCATGGCGGCCGACTCTGGCACGAAGCGAAGCAAGACAAATACACAGAGCGCAAGCTCAACCAGTGCGATGGTGAGGGCAGCACTCCTGACCGTATCCTCGTCATCGATCACCCACAGGACAGCTGCTCCAACCACAGGGAAAAAGAGAATACAGGACAGAATTGGAAACCCAGCCGTGAGTTCTTCGAGCATAGTGACCGTCTCTCTACCTTCCGACCTACATCTGAACTACAAGTTGAACCACGACCGCCAGAAGAAAAAGCCCCGCAACAATGATGGCGGCATAGTGGTGGACCATTCCGCTCTGCATTTTTCGTCCTTCACGAGCTGCCAGATGGTTGCCGTATCCGATCACATTCAAGCCGGCATAGACGACGTATTTCTCAATCCATGTCGAACCCAAAAGGCCCCCCAGTCGGCGAGCCGCCCCACACTGCGCACCACACCGTCGATGACGGTGCGATCAAACCAGTCTAGTAACATTCCAAGGCGTTTCACTGATTCCACAAATAGTCGGTCGTACAATTCATCGATATAATATTTGTTATAGAGTGTTCGATATGTCCCAGAAAACTTCTCCGCCCACCCATCAGCCGTGGCCGAACTCACGCCATACAGAAAATGTGCGAGTCCCCATCCGATCACGGCAATCGCGACGGCCACACCCATCAACAGAAACACCATCCCCGTATTGGCCTCATGTGCACCTGCAGCTCCAACGACCGGAGCCAAAAAGCCATGCAGCCACCCATGCTCTGGGGGGAACCCAAGGATTAATCCGCCCACACCAGAGAGGAAGGCTAAAACCATCAGAGGTGCGACCATGACCATAGGAGATTCGTGCACATGCTCCTCCGTATGATGATCCATCCTTGAAGGGCCATAGAACGTGAGATACGTCAGCCGAAACATATAAAACGAAGTCATCAGTGCCCCAACCGCAGCCATGCTGTATAGGAGGTAGTGATGATTCATAAATGCGTGAGCCATGATTTCATCCTTACTCCAGAATCCGGCGAGAGGAGGCAACCCAGCGATCGCAACCGTACCAATCAGAAACAGACGATGGGTCCATGGGATGCGTTTGCTCAGTCCACCCATCTTTCGGATGTCCTGCTCACCGGATAGCGCATGAATGACCGACCCGGCCGCCAAAAATAACAAGGCTTTGAAAAATGCATGCGTCATGACATGAAACACAGCAGCTGTGTAGGCACCAACCCCACAACCCAGGAACATGTATCCAAGTTGGCTCACGGTCGAATAGGCCAACACGCGCTTAATGTCGGTTTGAACGAGCCCGATGGTCGCGGCAAACAATGCGGTGCCACCACCGACGACTGCCACCGTCGACATGGCAAAAGGCGAAAGATCAAAAATCGCATGATTGCGCACGATCATGTAGACGCCTGCCGTCACCATCGTCGCTGCGTGGATGAGGGCGCTGACCGGTGTTGGACCTTCCATCGCATCAGGCAACCATGTGTGCAGAGGCAATTGCGCGGACTTTCCCACAGCGCCCACAAGCAGGCACAGAGCTATCGCTGTGGCCATCTCTGGAGACAGTTGACCAGCCTGCGCAAAGACCTTGGTATAGTCGAGAGTCCTAAAGTTGACGAAGATGAGAAAGATGGCGACCAGAAAGCCGGCATCGCCGATCCGATTGACGACGAATGCCTTCGTCGCCGCTTTTGCAGCGGACACTTTGTCATAGTAATAGCCGATAAGTAGATAGGAACAGAGTCCCACCCCTTCCCAACCAATGAAGAGCACCAGATAGTTGTTCCCCATGACAAGCAGCAGCATGGAGACCATAAACAAATTCATATACGTAAAGAATCGCGTAAACCCAGTTTCCCCATGCATATAGCCCACGGAATATACGTGGATCAGAAAGCCCACACCGGTGACGACCAGCAACCACGCACAGGTGAGAGGATCCACGAGGTACGCAAGATTGATCGTCAGATCTCCTCCAAAAATCCATTGGTACGCGATAACTTCATGGGTAGTCCCAGTCCGCATGACATCCGTAAATACGGCGACTGTGCAGAGGAACGAAAGGCCCACTGATCCCCAGGCGAGTCGATGAGCCATATCTCGGGAATAGCGACTCCCCAGAAGGCCGTTTACGATGACCGCCATCAACGGGAAAATGGGAATCAGCTTAATCAGCAGATCAGTGAGGTTAGACACGGTATCCTATAACTCTCAGCACTCTCGGTTAGGAGATGATCTCCTCTGGAGCCAGGTCTCGTAGTATCAGCTTGGTGACATATTGATGGCATGACGCACTGTGCAGGAAGATTGTCGCCATCCTCAACATCCTGCTACCACTTTAAAAGGTTCATTTCATCGACATTGGTTGAAATCTTGCCTCGGAACACCACGATGATGATCGCCAGGCCGACGGCGGCTTCACCTGCAGCGATGGCAATGACGAAGAGAGCTACCAATTGCCCCGACATCGATTCTAGATAGTGTGAGAATGCGACGAGATTGATATTGGCAGCATTCAACATCATCTCAACGGACATCAGCACAATGATAAAATTGCGCCTGACCAGTACGCCGAGGAGCCCAGTCGTGAACAGCACCGCACTTACGGCTGTGTAGGCAGACAGCGGGATCATCGACGTTCTTTCTCGGGATCCAGAGCCTTCGGAGTCTTGGCCAAGACAATGGCACCAATAATGGCACCAAGGAGAAATATGCCCACGATCTCGAACTGAAGAATATGGTCACTGAACATCGTGATACCGACGGCATAGGTATCGCCGTCTTGCAGGACGACACTAGGCGGAGCAGTACCCTTCGCGCCATCGAACGGAGACTGCAGAAGAAGATAGAGCACGTACACAGCTCCCAAGATCGCAGGTCCTACAAAATACAGAGCTGATGGATGAAAATAGCGTTCGTCAGTTTTAAGATTCATCAGCATCAACACGAAAAGGTAGAGCACCAGAATGGCCCCAACATAGACGATGACCTGCACAGCCCACAAGAACTCCGCATTCAGCAGGATGAAAAGACCCGAGACGTGCAAGAGTAAGGCAAGTAGCGCCAGCGCACAGTGGACGGGGTGGCGCAGAGCCACCACGAGAACGCCTGCGGCAATACTGACCAACGCGAAATACGCGAAAAACACCAACACCATGTGTTCGGCTCAGCTCAAATGTTTGGGAGGTTGTTGGGTAGCCTTCTGTATCGACTGAGGAAAGTAGTACCGGTACTCCCGGCTCTGCTCCACATCCTTTTCTTGATTGTGGGCATATAGGTATTTCTTCCCGTCATCAAGATGGCGCTCGCCGATATCATACAGCCGTTTCTTGTCGAACAGCAGACTCCGTTTGTCATGCGTCGAATATTCGTACATCTTGGTCATTGCCAGCGCGTTCACCGGACAGGCCTCGACACAATAACCACAGAACACGCACTTCGTAATATCGATGTAGAATTCGCTTGCGTATCGCTGAAGTGGCCGAGTCGTGTCCTCTGCACTAATCACCTTAATACAGTGAGATGGGCATGCAACTTCGCACAAATCACAACCGACGCAACGCTCCTGTCCATCGTCGTATCGGAGCAGGCAAGCGCACCTCTGTGCGTATCAGGGATTGCTCGTTGTTCACGCGGATACTGAAACGTCATCGGCTTATGCAGCATGTGCCGAAAGGTGACTTTCATAGCGTCCCAAAATCTCAAAGAACAACGCAGCATGAAGGAGTTTTTTTGTCAGCGTAACGACACCCATCGTAGCTCCTCGTCACAGACCGGCCACTGCACGCATCCGCTTATACCTGTTCAACACTGACCCACATGTGTTTAAACGACGGCACGCCCGTCGTGGCGTCAACCGAGACCGTCATCAAGTCTTTCACCGGGGGCTCATTAAAATGTTCAGGGAAAAAGCAGGTCCCTGGCGCGATGGATTGATCGGGTTGCACCGCCAGTTGAAGCGACCCACGATCAGAGATCAGGCGTACCTTCGTACCATCCTGCAGTCCAAGACGTTCCATATCCCGTATATTCATCCGCAACTTCCCCGTGTTGGGAGCAATCTTGATCAGTCCGGATGCTTGCGCGGACAGCTTGCCCGAATGCATCAACAACTGCCCCATTACCAGGGCGAAGGGGCGTGTGTGTTCCTCAGAAGCGTGGGTCGTACGATAACGAGCCTTCACCTCCGTCGCATAGCCGCTAGACAGATATTGATCGAGCACCGGTACGAATTTCCGAGGTTGACCAAGATTGTAATACCCGGGAAGAAGCTTCATGATTTCACTCTGAATATCGTTGGCTGATTGGTATTCCCACTGGCAACCCATGGCATTCGCGAGGGCAGTCATGATGTGCCAGTCCGGCAAGCTTTCGCCAAGATAATCCATCGCCTGACGAATCCGAAGGACACGACCTTCGAGGTTCGTAAATGTGCCTTCCTTTTCCGCATATGTGCAGGCAGGAAGCACAAAATGCGCCATCTTCGCTGTCTCGGTCAGAAAGGGATCTTGCACGACCAATAGTTCCAGACGTTCGAGCGCAGCCCGTACCTCCATTGACGCGGGGAAGGTTGCCAGAGGATTTTCACCCAACACATACAGCGCTTTAATCTGGCCACTCTTACACCTTTTTAGAATCTCAACCAGATGCGTCCCTGATGCAACGGATGGAAGCGATGCATCCCACGCACTCGCAAAACGATCTCGAGCGGCTGCGTCATCAAACCGAGCCTGTCCGGGGAGGAATTCCGGCGCCACTCCCATATCCACGGCTCCCTGCTCATTCGGCTCCTCTGTCACGGTATTCACACCACATCCCGGTTGGCCGATCTTCCCAGTAATCCAGGCAAGATCCATCAGCTTTAAGACATTCTGATAGCCGTTCGTTCTCCTGACAATCCCCTCTGCACACAAAATGATGGACCTCGGTGACTCGACGAACATCGTCACGATTTCTTTGAAAGCCTCCACCGCAAGCCCTGTCTGAGCAGATACCTGTTCGAACGAGAGGTCCTCCAGCGCACCCTTGAGCTCGTCAAACGCTCTAGGATGTTTGCCGACCGTTTCTTCGTCCACCAAGTCATAGACGATCGCCGCCTTCACTAAGCCATCAATCACCATTCCCTCGGTCCCAGGCTTGATCAAAAAAGGATGCGATGCCAGCTTGGCCATATTCGTGACGGCACTGTCGAGGGTGACCACCTGCGCCTTGTAGACCTGGATCGCCTCTTTGATTCGCACGGCGGTCAGCGGGTTCGTTTCCGTAATATTGGAACCAATCACAATGATTGTCTTCGCCTTCGTCAAATCTTCCCAATCGTTCGACGTTCTCCCTAACCCGATGGCATGCTTGGAGGCGAGCACAAAGTTCATGTGACCATAGCGGGCACTGCTGTCGAGCTGGTTGGTGCCGAAACCAGCACGCATCAGCTTTTGGAACACATACAGTTCTTCGTTTGTGCAGCGCGCCGTCGCCAGGCCGGCAATGGCATCGGGACCGTGCTCGCGCTTGATCTCGGCCACCACCGCCTGCCGATCATGATCGCCTGGTCACTGCCTGGCATGGTGCTGATCATCGCCAACGACGGCGCTGCCACGATGGAGGAAGCGGTCGGCGCCTTTCTTCTGGCCGCACTGCTGATGAT
>JAAUPT010000284.1 GCA_012032965.1 Nitrospira sp. | reverse complement strand
GCCGACGAATTATGCCTATACTAGGCACATGCTGGCCGTCGCCGCATCAGGAACCGCGGCAGAGATCACCGTCGTCGCCCTCCCCCTGTGCCTGGGTCTATTGCGTCGTAGGGCAACACCTCTTGAAGAATGGCGCACCGCCCAAGAACCATCCTTATCGAGACTGGCTGATGCTCTACGCCTCACCTGAGTTTGCGGAAGTCCAAATTTGGATGCGAAAAAGGTCGATCAGTGGGCCAAAACCGCCGGAAAAGAAGAACTCCGCCGGATGGAGGAATCCTTCATCATCAGCTCACGCTATGAATGGATGTTCTGGGAAATGGCGTGGAATGAAGAACAGTGGCCGGTATAGTCCGACGAATCCCGTCATTGAGCAATCCATTCGTGCTCACTCCACCCATCGTCCAGAGATATTTCAACGACACCAGCTTCGAACGACAGAATATTCGCTATAGCTTCTGCCTCGCCTTGGCCAACGCCAGTGCCATGGCACCGATTGGCTGAGTCCCTCGTGCCACTCCTTGGGCCGGTATCCGGCGGCTTACGCCGCGCGGTCACGAATTCCCTGGCTAGGCACCTGGACCTGCGCAGATGGACGGCTCGCCGTATCTTCCAGGCGCATGGTCAGCGCAATGCGCTGGCGCTTCAGATCAACGTCGATCACCTTCACCTTCACCACCTGACCCGGCTTGACCACCTCGTGCGGATCTCTGACAAACCTATTGGCCAATGCCGACACGTGCACAAGTCCGTCCTGATGCACTCCGATATCGACGAACGCACCAAACGCCGCCACATTCGTCACCACTCCCTCCAACACCATGCCAGGCTGTAAATCGCCCAGAGCCTCGACCCCCTCGCGAAAGGTCGCTGTCTTGAATTCAGGACGCGGGTCGCGTCCTGGCTTTTCCAACTCGACAAAAATATCCTGCACCGTCGGCAGTCCGAACGTCTCATCGGTAAAGTCACTGGCTGACAACCCGTTCAAAACAGCCGGTTGACGCATCACCTCGGCAATCCCCGTTCCCAACCGTGACAGCATGCGTTCAACGACCGGGTAGGCCTCCGGGTGAACGGCGGAGCGATCCAAGGGATTATCACCATCAGGAATGCGTAGAAAACCGGCTGCCAGCTCGAACGTCTTCTCGCCGAGACGAGGGACCTTGCGAATTGCCGTCCGATTTGGGAATGGGCCGTTCGCATCCCGAAAGTCTACAATATTCTTGGCCAGCGCCTTGTTGAGACCAGACACCCGCTCCAACAGGGGCACCGATGCCGTATTGACGTTGACACCGACGGCATTCACGCAATCTTCCAGCGTCGCATCGAGCGACCGCGCCAAGGCCCGCTGATCGACGTCATGCTGATATTGGCCGACCCCGATCGCCTTCGGTTCAATCTTGACCAGCTCGGCTAGCGGATCCTGCACGCGGCGAGCAATGGAGACGGCGCCCCGCACACTCACATCCAACTCGGGAAACTCTGCCGCCGCAAAGGCCGACGCTGAATAGACCGATGCCCCCGCTTCACTCACGACGATTTTTGCCACCGGTCGTTCAGGACTCTGAGCTGCGACCAACTTAATCACCTCACCAGCCAGCTTGTCTGTCTCCCGGCTTGCCGTCCCGTTACCGATGGAAATCAATTGCACACCATGCTGGATGATGAGACGCACGAGCATCGCCAAGGACCCCTGCCAGTCGTTGCGGGCTGGTGCGGGTAGATCGTCGCTGTCTCCAATAGTTTTCCCGTCGCATCCACCACCGCTACCTTGCAACCCGTCCGAATGCCCGGATCCAGGCCAAGGATGGCCTTCGGCCCGGCCGGCGCCGCCAATAACAGCTCATGCAGGTTACGGGCAAAGATCTTAATTGCCTCGGCTTCGGCTGCTTGACGCAACTGCACCAATAATTCAGTGCTCAGTTGCAGATGCAACTTCACGCGCCAAGCCCAATCACAGACACCGACCAGCCAGGTGTCGGCAGGTCGGCCGCGATCCTCAATGTGCGCGTGAGCCGCGATCATCGATACGCAGGGGTAAGGGATGACTGCATCAAGTACCTCCCCCAACCCCAACTCCAGCTTCAACACCCCAAGGGCGCGACCGCGAAACAGCGCGAGCGCCCGATGCGATGGAATGGTCTTGATCGGCTCTGTATAGGCATAGTAGTCACGGAACTTCCCGGCCTCGGCCGTTTCTTTGTCTTTCATCACCGTTGAGGTTAAGACCCCCTGGTCCCACAACCGCGTGCGCACGCACTCGCCAACAGATCGGCAGTTTCAGCAAATCGCTCTGTGAGAATATCCCGCGCGCCTTCCAGTGCGGTTTTGGCATCAGGCACATTGATTGCCTCCACTCCCTCCGCAGCCGGCATCACACGAATGTATTTAAGCGCTTCTTGCTCAGGATGCAGCATCGGATCGGCCAAGAGGCTATCAGCCAACGGCTCCAACCCTGCCTCGCGCGCAACCATTGCACGAGTGCGACGTTTGGGCTTAAATGGGAGGTACAAATCTTCGACAGCTTGCTTCGTCGTCGCCGCCTCAATACTCGTGCGCAATGCATCCGTGAGCTTCCCTTGTTCTGCGATCGAAGCTAGAATTGTCGTGCGCCGTGCTTCGAGTTCACGCAAGTAGAGCAGACGGTCCTCCAGCGCTCGCAACTGCGTATCGTCCAGATTTCCGGTCGCTTCCTTCCGATAGCGTGCAATGAAGGGAACTGTCGCGCCGTCATCGAGCAGCGAAACTGCTGCCGACACCTGATGGACACCGACACCAAGCTCTTTGGCGATAAGGAGTAAGATTTTGGGGTCTGCTACCTCTGATGAAGTCTGAGTTGTTACAGCCGTCATGGATTCTGATAACCGACCTTTCTGAACGCGTGCGCACTTCGCGCGCTCTGAGCAAGTGGTGAAGACCTACTTCGCTGATAGATAGGGTTGACTGTGTTCAGGAAGCCATTGCAAAAACGTGGCGACACCTTAACGAGTCAGAGTGCCAAACGCTGCAAACAATTGCCCCGACAGATAGCGGGTTCCTTGAACATCACCCACATGTTTGCGACGCAGGAAGTGGTTCAGCACTCGCCCATCGGGAGCTCTATGGATATCAGGATGTTGAAGGTTCATTCGATAACGTTCAATTCCCCTTGAAAGCGAGCTGACGAACAGCACGGTCCCATCGGATTCGACCTTCTCCACGACACCAACGTGTGTCAACGGATCATTGGGTAGGCCGTCCCTGTTGAAGTCCCAGGTGTTATGAAAAAAAACCAGGTCTCCCGGATGGACGGTCGGACCGTAATGAATCCGCCCGTGCTCGACGACATGGGTGTAGATACGCCCGACGCCATTCCCTCCATCCAGCTCCCCTAGTCCGCCATACAAGTCCACACGCTGTGACGCATACACGCCTCGGACGAAACCGGAACAGTCCGGGTTGTAACGCCGCCCACCAACTTCAACCTGGGACTTTCCCACAAATCTCACAGCGGTCTTCGCCAATGCCTTCTGTTTCTGGATTCCCTTGGCCATAGCGCAGCACTGTGCTCCTCGTGTCCCCATGGTAGGAATCACGAGAGGCTCATGGTGTGCCGGCTGACGCTCGGTCGTAGCACAGCCATAGAACACACCTGAGACCAACCAGGCCACACACCCGATCGTGAAACAATATCTGCTGTTATGTAAACTCATGATGTCTCAGTATACAGGCCAGCTGCTGTTAGGCAAGGCCTACTTGCCGCTCGATCATCCCCCGCACTCCCGACTGGTCCGCCCGGTTCAGTCATACGCCAGGGATCAAGGAGTTGGGTGAGGCGTTTGTCAGG
>JAAUPT010000283.1 GCA_012032965.1 Nitrospira sp. | reverse complement strand
GCTGAAACTAGGGCTCGTCCTTGCGGTGAAAGGATTGGGCGGATTTCAACTCTGGGTTGATGCAAGGTCACAAGAGGCCGTCCAGCGCTTACGAAATCGGAAACGAAGACCGGAGAAGCCGTTCGCAGTCCTGTTCCCTTCGATTGAAGCGGTCAGAAGCTATTGCCTGTTGTCCTTGGAGGAGGAGGCATTGCTCAGCTCGCCACAGGCACCCATCGTGTTAGTTCGCAAGCGGCGAGACGCAAGCCTAGCCGACGCGGTGGCACCGGGCAATCCCTATCTCGGCGCGATGTTATCTGCGACACCGCTCCATCATCTCTTGATGGCGTCGCTTCAGCATCCAGTCGTGGCGACAAGTGGCAATCGATCTGAAGAACCGATCGTGACAGACGAGCGAGACGTGGTGGTTCGACTCAAAGGCATTGCCGATGCATTCCTCGTGCATGACCGGCCGATCGCAAGGCCGGTCGATGACTCGGTTGTATTGATGGTTGTTGGGAAGTCGAACAGCAACGGCAGCAATGACACGGAACAGTCGAATGGTGCCATGATGATCATCCGAAGGGCGCGAGGCTATGTGCCTCAGGCTATTCGATGGAGTGATGGTTTGCCCAATGAAGTGCAGAGCCCGATCCTTGCCGTGGGTGGACATCTCAAGAACACCGTTGCTCTCCTTACAGGTGATCGCGTGATGCTCAGCCAACATCTCGGCGATCTTTCTACCGTAGAAGCGGACAGAGCCTTCCGGCAAGCAGTCGAAGATCTCCAACAATTGCGTCATGTCATACCGAAGGCTATTGCTTGCGATCTCCACCCGGACTATCGCTCGACCAGTTTCGCGCGAGAGCTGGCTGCGACTCTGTCTGTTCCGTTGATTCCCGTGCAGCATCACCATGCTCATGTGGTTTCCTGCATGGCCGAACACAAACTTGACGGTGAAGTGTTGGGCATCGCCTGGGACGGGGCTGGGTATGGAGGAGACGGCCAGGTGTGGGGCGGAGAATTTTTCATTGCGGGCTATCGACGGTTTATGCGGTTTGCCTCCCTCACACCCTTTCGGTTGTTGGGCGGAGAAGCGGCCATGAAGGAGCCGGGCCGATCTGCTGCAGCGATTTTGTGGGAGCTGATGGGCGAGAACATGCTGGAGCATGATCTTCCTTCTTGGAGAGTGACGCACGGTCAGCGGGCGCGATGGGGAAGTCTGCTCCGGTCCGGCGTCGCATCGCCCTGGACGACGAGCATGGGGCGACTGTTCGACGCGGTTGCCTCCCTCACAGGCCTCTGCCACGAAACGTCATTCGAAGGTCAGGCGGCAATGGCGGTCCAGTTCGCTGCGGAGCAAGAAGCGGAGGAAGGTGGAGTAACGGTAGAAGGATATCCGATGAATCTGGTTCCCAGTCACAGTCCCGATACGAAGTGGATGATCAATTGGTGTTCTATGGTGAGCGCCATACTGGAAGATCTTTGCAGAGGCCATCGGCTTGAACAGATTGCCGCCCGGTTTCATGCCGGGCTTGCCGCAGCGACCGTTCGCGTGGCCCAAGCGGCCGGTTTGCCTCGCGTCGTTCTAACCGGAGGCTGTTTTCAGAATCGGTTGCTGCTGTCACTCGTGAGACAACGGTTGGAGGCAGCAGGATTCACGGTATATAGCCATATGCTCGTCCCGCCCAACGACGGTGGGCTGTCGCTCGGGCAGGCGGTGGTGGCGGCGCACCAACCGGGGATGGGCAGGGGAGTAACGCCTAGTATGTGTCTCGCGGTCCCAGGACAAGTTCTGAATATCGAGGACGATCAGCTCCGCACCGCAACGGTATCGTTCGGCGGCGTGACGAAATCCATCTCATTGGCACTGGTGCCGGAAGCCACGGTCGGCGACTATGTCATCGTCCATGTCGGTTTTGCCATCAGCAAGCTGGACGAGGAAGCCGCACGACGAACATTGGAGACCTACGCAGAGCTGGCGGCGGTACGATTATCAGATGCGACCGATGGGTGAGTGCCGGACATGGCGTGTTATCGGTCAGAAATCGGAAGGTTCGCCTCACTTCTTGCACCTTTACCAGTGACTCTCCTACAATACGGCTCGCTCTTCTAGCACGGTTTTCAATCATGCCCTTTGCTCTCAACAGCCACTATCGTTTTCCGGTGTTCATTCCCGTTAGATACAGGCAGGGGAACGAAACTGGCTATGGAGGCAACACGAACCTATTTCTATTGGAATGGCACGTCTCATGAAGCTACGAGTTCTTCCCCTGGCTCTGCTCATTCTCTTGAACTCAGCCGAAGCATTTCCCTTCGGCGGAGAAGTAGTCGGAGTCCTTGAGGGGAGCACGATCGAAGTGGTGCGCCTCGGGAAGGCGGAACTCATCCGCTTGCATGGCCTCGACTGTCCTGAGAAGGGCCAACCTTACGGCGACGACGTGAAACAGGCGATCTCGGACCTCGTCTTTGCCATGGAAGTCACGGTCGAGCCCTATGGGAAGGACAAGTACGGGCGAATCATGGCCGACGTGCTGCTTGCGGACGGGACCAACGTGAATCACGCCTTGGTGAAGGAGGGCCGATGCTGGTGGTCTCGGAGGTCTGCACCGGACAACGCTGAACTGAAACGGCTTGAACTGGAAGCAAGAGAGGCGAAGAAGGGGCTGTGGGAAGATCCTGATCCGATCCCCCCATGGGAGTTCCGAAAGATCCAGCGGAAACGATCATCCGGCGCATCAAAGAACTGAGCCATACTTTGTGCTGAGACGGGAATGCCGAAAACGACCATAACCTACTGGAACCCGTTAGCTCCCGACCAACGGAGCCGCTGGACTCCTATCAACGGTCTGGAGGAAATGGCCGAGGAAATCACACTGAGTATTGATCCGGTGACGGACGAATACACCAGGCTGACCCGCTTCCTACCGGGCACTGATACGTCGGCGTTCGGGGGGAAACCCCATGCATACCCTGAGGAGGTATTTATTGTCAGCGGGCGGCTGTACTACCAGGCGTTCGATTGCTGGCTTGAAGCGGGAGAGTACGCAAGCCGTCCTCCCGGAGAATGTCATGGTCCGTTTAAGACCGATGTCGGGTCTGTGGTGCTGGAGGTGTCATTCCCCAACAGGGTGGTGGGCTGAAAGAACGGATCATGCAGGGTGGAAAAAGCGAGGGGCGAACGAGCTGGTCGCCTCTCTGAAATTAGACTCTGACCCCAATTGGACCCCGTTGCCGTCAAGTTGGCCGCATAGCCCTCGGCCAGAGGAGCTGGTCTTTCGGGCGTCGATGATTTCTACCTCTATCCTCAACCGTGGATCAGGAAGTATCCCCAGACCGCTGGTCTAGTGTGTCCCAGGAAAACAGGCTGGCAAGATGTGAACTCATCCGAAGAATCGTGTTAGGCGGGTTCGCATAAGAAACTGCGCTATAGAGCCTCATTCTTACCTGATTGAAACGCCAATAATTATGGCGTTATGCTCGGGTCCTTCGATGGCGTGTTATTCGGGGAAAAAGCAGCACATCTGGTTCTTATGCGGGAACGGTTTAAACATTGTTGGACCTGCATCTAGGTAAAAATGATTGAGATTTCGCGCACCAACAATCGAATTACGGTGGAAGGTGATCTCCGAGATTTTCACTATCTACTTGCTCAAATTCATCAATGTATTGAGGTAGCAGGGTACCGTGACGTTATCTTGGATATGTCGGCGTGTACGTCTGCTTTTCAAAACTCGATGCTTTCTGTATGCGCGCAAGTGGCCGCATATAGGAAGTCTGGAGTAACTTTCAGCCTCGTTCCACCAAGGGTGTCCACGCTTTCCAACCTGTTCAAGAATACAAATTGGGC
>JAAUPT010000282.1 GCA_012032965.1 Nitrospira sp. | reverse complement strand
CGCAATTGCCTCGCCAGTGCTGCGCACCGCAATTGCCTCGCCAGTTTGGCGAGGGGGGACATCGTGTTTTGGCAGGTGGTATTGTTCTGCAAACCCTGACATTATTTCTGAAACGAGGCCCTAAGTACAGCTCCACACTGAAAAGGGCACAAATTCGCCAGGCGTCTATAGCCCGGATTATTCACCAACCTGAAAAATCGACCGGGGAAGGCGATGTTGTAATCTAGATGAACCATAAAACAATCGTATTCCAGACTTATGAAGCACCTAAAATCATCTCGTCAGGTCGCCCTGACACCGCCCACATCAGTCTGGTGGACGCAATCGAGCGCACAACATCCTGTCAGCCCTTGGAGTCGACTTCAGCTGCGGGCACGTGAGCCCCGCTTGGGCTCTCGGTTGACCTCACAGGATCTGCTAGGTGAGGCGCACGCAGGCCAATAAGGTCAAACTGCGCCTCAGTACCGGCGCCACCGGGCACGATGAGGCAGGGGAAATCTTGATCCGATCCGTGAACTCTTGCACGCGGGCGCCGAGTTTGAGCAGGCGTAGCTGGATGGTCTCCATGGTCGCACGAGCCCATGGCGTGCCCTGAAAGACGTCACGGCGCAGGGTCTCCAGTAACACATAGGCGGCCGAATGCAAAAACAGACGGAATTGATTGGCCGCAAAGCGATGACATGAGGTACGATCCGACTTCAGGTAACGTTTGTGGTCCTTGATCTCATTTTCCGCTTGGCCCCGCGCGCAGTAGAGTTGGCGGTAGAGCACCTTGGTACCGGCCTGCTCCAGGTCGGTCACGACAAATCGGGTGTTGACGCCTTGCACTGACACCTCGACCTTGATCACGACGCGGCGCTGACACGACCACGTCCCGGCCTGATAGCGCGTCGAGTGGAAACGGGTGACCTTGCCGCCATCGCGTGCGTAAGCCCGCTTGGCCTGCTCGATCACCTCGTGGGCCAGCTTCTGCAAGACGTTATTGCTGGTCAAACCGGTGACATAATGCAAGTTGGTTTGCGCCTCGATCCACTGCATGACCTCGGGGTAGGCAAAGTGGCTGTCACCACGACAGACGATGAGGGTATCGGGCCAGGCGTAGCGCAGGTGCTTGACAAGTCGTTTCAACACGGCGAGCATCTGTGTCCCGCTGAAGCGCTTGGCCTTAAAAATCGTCGTAATCAGGCGTCCCGAGAGGCCCTCATAGAGGTGTAGGGGCAGGAAACAATAGCCGCCATAATAGCCATCGTAGCGCACCTGCTCCTGCTCGCCATGAGCCGGGTCTTCGGTGTCATCAAAGTCGAGGACGATGAGCGTGGGCACCCGGTCGTAAGAGGCGATAAATTGATCGACAAAGACTCGCGCCAGACGGTAGAGTTCGGTGCGTGAGACGCGGTTTTCAAAGCGCGACATGGTCGGTTGCGAGGCCAAAGGAGGGCCACTTTCCGGCAAGCGCCCCAGGAGCACTTTGAAGATGGGATCGTGGCGTAGGGTGTTGGCATCGTTGGCATCTTCATAGCCCGCAGCAATTTGCCACACCCGTTGCTTGAGAAGGTCGTGCAGCGTAAAGTCGACTCGCCTGGGATCGCGGGGGGTCTCTGAGCACCGCCGCCAAGTGGCGCGTTAAGCCAAGTTGCTCATCGGGGTCGTTGAGCAGGACCAGACCGCCATCGGAAGACAAGCGACCGCCATCAAAGTCGAGGTCAACGGCTTTGTCCTCAACTGGTGCCAAGTGAAGCAGGCTTCTGAGATCGGCTGGCATCGAATCAACGCCTCGGAGCGTGTATGTTTTGGGGTCAGATGCGTTCATGGGGACTCACTCCTTTGCTTGAGATAGTGTGACGCCCTATTATAGGACGTCATGGAGTGCATCCCATGAGCGCGTTTCGCTTTCATGAATAATCCGGGCTAGTTGAATTTGCCGTCCTAGGAGGCTGTCCGAAAAAGCCTCAGTTGAGTAGCCGATAGTTGCCGTTGGTTGAATGAAAGGTGATAATAAGGCCTTCCTGTTATTGAGCTTTTTCCCAAACCGACACGTGGAGAGCAATGATGAGCGATGCTCATGGCAAAACGTATCGGCCCTGGAATCCCCAGCACTACCGGCATGAAGCCCATAGCCCTGAAGCCAAATTGCCTCAAGACGACCTGGTGTTTTTCTTGCTCGATACGGTGCTGCATCTGGACTTGAGCCGTTTCTATGCCCCCTATGAGGATGAAACGCGTGGGGCACCGCCGTTTGACCCCGCGATGATGGTGTGCCTGCTGTTGTATGCCTACTGTGTGGGGGTATTTTCGAGTCGAAAGATCGCCCGGGCATGCGAACGTAACCTGGCGTTCATCGCCATTGTGGGCGAGGATCGGCCGGACTTTCGCACCATCAGTGATTTTCGCAAGCTGCACCTGGAGGCCTTTGTGGACATCTTTGTGCAGGTGCTTCGGATCGCTGGCGAATCGGGTTTGGTGAAGCTGGGCAATGTGTCGACCGATGGGACGAAACTCCAGGGCAATGCGTCGCGGCACAAAGCCATGAGCTACGGATATATGAAAAAAGAAGTCGAGAGGTGGCGCGAAGACATTGAGGCGTTGGTGACCCAGGCCTATCAGCAAGATGCCGAGGACGATGCGGCCCTGGGCAGCCGGCGTGGTGATGAGTTGCCTGCCGAGTTGTCGCGCCGAGAAGACCGGTTGGCCACCATTGAGGCGGCCATGAGGCGCTTGGAGGCACAGGCCAAAGCTGAGGCGGAAGCCGAACGAAAGCGGCGTGCCGAGGCCGAGGCGGAACGCCAACGCACGGGCACAAAGCGTCGCGGCAGAGCCCCCAAAGAGGTGGACGAGATGCCTTTGGACAAAGCGCAGATGAGCTTCACCGACCCCGAGTTGAAGGTCATGCAGACCAACAACAAGGGCTGGGATTACTGTGGTAATGCGCAAGCCAGTGTGGATGGGGCGTATCAGATCATTGTGGCCTGTGACGTTACGGCTGAGGCCAACGACAAACAGCAAGCCTTGCCCATGGCTCAGTTGACCGTGGCGAACCTGGAACAGGCCGGTATTGAGAGGCTCAAAGATGCTGAGGGTGTGGTGGAAAAGATTCCGGGCACCTATGACAGCGGTTATTACAGTGCGGCTCAGGCAGAAGCCGTCGAGCAGTTGGGGTTTGATCCGTATATGGCCACAGATCGCCAACGTCACCACGCCCTGGAAGCTGACGTGAGTGAATCGCCAAAGACTGCCAAAGAGCTCATGGCAGCGAAAGTGCGGACCCCTGAAGGACGTGCTTTGTATGCCAGGCGCAAAGTGAACGTCGAACCGGTGTTTGGTCAAATCAAAGAAGCACGTGGTTTCCGCCGGTTTTTGCTGCGTGGCTTGGACAACATTCGTGGTGAGTGGTCTCTGGTGTGTTTGACCCATAATCTGCTCAAGATTTGGCGCTACACGTGCGCGCCGATCACGGCCTAAGCCGACAAAAGAGCACATGATGTGCCCAAAATGGTCTTTTTCAGGACAACGATCTCAAGTGAACCGACTATTTCGCACTCCCATGGGCACGCTTTCAGCGCCAAGCGTATTGAGTAAGACAGGCCCCTATCTACAACTGGTGATCGGTAGGCTGTTCACTTAATTCTCGGACAGCCTCCTAGGAGGAGAAATCCGCGCGCTTTGCCATCATCACCTTGCATAGGTTTGATGGTGAGACCGAGATAGCGTTCTTCCCCTGTCCCTCCCTGAAAGGGGACGTCATCGACACGCACCACCTCGTTTTCGGCCAGACTGCGTGCCAGCCCGTCCGCGATGCGAGCGCTGTGCCACGGGATCTGGCACAGTGACCACGGTCGA
>JAAUPT010000281.1 GCA_012032965.1 Nitrospira sp. | reverse complement strand
TTGGGCAGATACCGCGGGCAAAGGGATCGTTCCGCGATGGGTGTCCGCTCTCGGGTTGATCGGCACGGGTTTGATTCTGTCTGGGCTGATCGTGACGGTTCTACTTTTCGGTGGGTATGTCGTCACCCGTGTGTAAAGTATATACAAACGACGCACATCGAGCGGCTCGTTTGGTCAGCCTGGACGTTCGAGAGTTTGAGGGTTGGAATTCAGTTCCCCGGACAAGGACGAGGCTGAAGGTCCAGCTAGGATAATCCGCTCGTGATTTCAGAACGCGAGATGAAGAAAGCGTTCAACTGTATCCTCGGCATTCGCACTGTAAGGTGACCCGATCAAGACTCGAAACAACACGCAGGGGTTGTGCGAAAGGTTCGTCGATTCCAGCAGTGCTGTTCGCGGACACCCTGTCTCAGAGGTTCTGGTGTTCAGTTGATGTGAGTTTTGTGAAGGCTGTGGTCTCTGCGTCGCGCTACGGCTTGATCATAGCTGTGCACCCTCTGGTCCTATGACCTCAATCAGGATGGCAGAGATCATGATATAGGCGCTATCTTCCCTTGAGGTACACGATTACGCCACCAATTCCAAGCGCTACAACCACAGATAAAAAAATCAAGGCGTCGGTGTCCATAGCTTCTCCTTGCCGGTGAAAAGGTCTGGTGTTAACATCGCGAGACGTTGCTGCCTGCTAATAGAGCGGATCTTGAGGTCCCCATTGTAACCCGGCGAGATCAGGGTCTTCGCCTTCATGGGTAGACCTGTCCGGTTTGAGGGCCTTCCGCTCAGCTCGGCGTGCTTCTTTCTCACGTTGTTTCTGCTGCCGTGCTTTTTCGCGCTCTCGCTTCGCGAGAGTGACTTTGCCTGGTCCTCCGATGGTGTCCTCCTTGTGGGTGCAGCGCGTTCGTGTGTAAGGCCTACTTCGAGCTGGTACCCAGCTTTCTGTTTGAGGCCGATGACTTGGAACGTGGTTTAGGATGCGCGCCCTTCGGATGCGAACGGGAAAGCGTATCAGGGCTCAGGCCCTCACTCGAGGCTGAGATGATTTGTCGGCGCAGATCCTCGATCGTCAGGCTCGAAGTCGTGTGAGCCGGATCTTGGAGCCCAAGAACATCCCATCGGACCTTGGTCCGTAGTAACGCTCGCTTTCGTCGGTGTATCGCCTTGGTTCCCCAGGATGAATTCATCGATGTATCCTTTCAAAAATGTGCAAGCTCACGACACGTGCAGTAGGGGCCCGGCTGTTGCAGACTTCTACTTTTCTGCCGTGGCTGAACCCTTGTTCGTAACGGAGACAAACCGATCTTCTGGGAACACGGCCCGGAGACGATTGGTGACGGATTGGCGGTATAGCTCAGATTCTCGACCAACCAACACCAAGTTCTTGTTGTCAATCAGGATATTGAGGTGGTCTTCCGATACAAGTAACCTCGTGCTGTCACCAACATTGACACGATATTGAGTTTTTCCGTCCGGGTTGCGATCTGGACCTGATACGATCTCGGTCAAACCATCAATGATACCGTCATAGGATTCAGAACGATGACGTACTTTTATACCGTTTGGGATTCGGACCCAATGCTCTACCGAAGCCGCTCGGTTTGATTTAGCGATACTCATGAATGTGTACTCCCAAGGTAGCAACTCATCGCACTATTTCTCCTCATTCACATACTAGAAACGGCGTGATTTAGCCTATCGTGGATGGCCTTGCCGGCCTTCAATAACCAATCGCACACAATGTCGATTGATGATCAACAAACCTTTACAGGACGGAGTTCCTTATCACTGATCGTTCAATCGCGCAGGAACGGGCAGGAAGAGCGCGAGGATCAGAAGCTTCAGTAAGTGTGCAGTCTACCACAAACAATCCCAGATTGCGACTGAGAGCAAATAGATACCAGATGCCGTTGGAATGAAGGAAAACCCGTCTGATGATCTCGATTGACTTGCTGAGCGCAGGCCTATACGCTGTTACCGTGACGTGCTAAGCTTTGCGACCCTCTCATCCTTCGCGCATCCGTTGCCTCTATTCTGTTCTTGCGCGTCCGATTCCTCGGTCTCAGTTGCTTCGACGCCTGAGTCTCCATAACGAACCTCGACGCTGAGCGTGCTGTCATGGGAGGCGCTTCGGGGCAGGAGACTTCCACCTAATTACCAAAGGAGCGCAAGATGAATCAGGAACAATTCGGTCAATTCTGGGAACAGCTCAAAGCCCCGCTCAAAGCGAAGTGGGACAAGATTACGGAGGAGGATCTGGTCGAGATTCGAGGAGGTCTGGATAGATTTAATCTTGTTCTCCAAAAACGGGTATGGGGGAAGTTTCAGAAAAGATGAGGTCCTCCTACCTGGGCCAAATCGGCGAGTATTCACACTGGACGGGCAACTACGTTGGTTATAAGGACCCTGCGCCAGCCCTGTAGCGGGAATGGCTGGTTCCTAATGAATCGACCTAGCAAATCAAGCTTGTCATGCGGTCGAAACGCCGAATCAATCAGGGAGAAGACGCCGTGAGAAAAATCATTATCAACAAGAGTTACGATGAGTTCTGCGTGAGCCATAAAGCATTCCTCCGATTGCGTGAGTTGGGGCAACAAGCGGCACTGCAAGAGCCCAATCGTGGTGAGTACTGGCCTGCAGCAGCAGGGCCGCGGGAGCCAAGTCTGAATCAATATGGGAAACTCATTCCACGGGACGATCAAACACTGGTTCGTGTAGTTGAAGAGCTTCAGGAAGCCGCGAATGGCCATGCGGCTGTGCTCAAGGTTGTTGCCATTCCCGACGAGGTGAAATGGATCATTACCAAAGTCAGGGTGGCGAGCAGGTGAGTGAAGCCCATCGCACGTGGGCATGAGCGAAGGCGTACTTGCCGTAAGCAGTGTGTAAGAAAGTCGATGTCGATGGAAATCAAAGGGGCGCTTCGACAGAAGCGCCCCTTTCATCATCAGGAAGAATTCTGTGTGTGGTTAGTAGCGATTGCGATTGCCACCACCACCGAACCGTGAGCCACCGCCGCCCCCTCCTGAACGAGGCTCCATTGGCTTGGCTTCATTGACGGTCAGTGATCGCCCATCCATTTGTGACCCGTTCAAGGCAGTGATGGCAGCCTTGGCTTCTTCGTCGGTGGACATTTCAACAAAGCCGAATCCTCGGGATTGGCCCGTGAATTTGTCCGCAATCACGCGGGCCGACTCCACCGTGCCGTGTTCCGCGAACAGGGACGTAAGTTGGGATTCGGATGCTGAATAGGGTAATCCGCCGACATACAGTTTCGAACCCATGGGGGTTCCTCCTTCTAAAATGACATTGTCCAAAACACGAGAAAGATTTCAGAGGGGAAGGAGAGGGCCAAAGACGTAGTGTATGAACGACTCAGGTCAAGCTTCCGATCAGATTCTCGGTAGGAACAACATCGGTGGCAGGCCATCGAAATGTGTGTTTCATGCGAGGCCCTCCGCAATGAAACACCTTCATCCTATCAGGTATGTAAGGGAATAGCTACCCAACCGCTCACCCTGCTGCTCGCGGTCCATGCCAGATCAAGTAGGGAGGCTTCTTCAGGGACTCGCCCGAATTTGGGTAGAGCCGCGCGCACAGCTGTACGCTTGCTCTTGAGCCGTTAAACAGGTGGAGGCCGACACAAGGTGGTTTGTAACGTTGCGGAAGGCTGTGTGGTCACCTGTTTCAAGGACACTGTAGACCGCACAAGAGAACTCCCCTTCCTTTGAGCATTCGGTGCTGATCGCGAGGTAGGAACCATCCGAAAATGTCATCAGCGGTTCGAGATTTAACCGACTCATCCGAACTCCTTTTTACTTCAACAGAGCGATATCAAGTGCGGAGGAAAGAGAGTGTGACGTTTTGTGGTGCCCCGGTCTTCATTCACACGAAGTT
>JAAUPT010000280.1 GCA_012032965.1 Nitrospira sp. | reverse complement strand
GATCATATACCGCAGAGTCTACGCGCAATTGTCCAGCTTTGGTCGCTTCACGGATCACGGTAGAGGACGCCCGCAGCAACTCAGCCTGGATCTTTGAATTGATGTGAATGGCTTTCTCGAGATTGCCGCCTGATTTTTCTATTGCCGGATAGATGCGTTGATACAAGACGCTGATTTGCCCGGGGACGCTCTCCGTCGTCATCGCGGCCTTCACTGCTCCACAATTAGTATGGCCGATCACAAGCAGAGCCTTGACCCCAAGGACAGCGACGCCAAATTCCAGACTGGCAACAATCTCCGGCGTCACCACATTGCCGGCCACTCTCGTGACAAAGATGTGGCCGATTGTCTGATCAAAGACCAGTTCCACAGGTATGCGAGAATCGGCACAGGTGAGTACCGCCGCAAACGGCGCTTGTTTATTGACCGTCCGTTCTTTAATGATGGTGAGATCGTGCCTAATCGATGTCAGCTGATTTGCGGCGAAGCGTTGGTTACCTGTGAGCATTTCTTGTAGTGCTTCATCGGGACTCAGACCGATTTGGGCATGAAGCTTTCTTGGGGAGCCGAGCTCGATTCCTGCCTGCGCTGCCGCTCCAAGGACCGCACCTGATAGAACTGTTTGAAGCAATTGCCTTCTACCGACATCTGTGTTTTTCATCTTGTGTCTCTCCTCAACATGAGTGTGGTCTAGCCTCAGACAAATCGATACTGCCGCATTCACCATGAGCGATAATCGGTCTCTCCACCGTCTGAGTTGGGCTTCGGTTCTTTCTGCGCTGCCCGTGGGCCCAGCTGAGACGCTGGCGTACTCGTGAAAGGCCAACTGAACATCAGTGCGATACCATCCGGGACAATGAAGCTTCGGGACGGCAAAGGATTATGCCGTTCCCCAGCCGCCGGGTGATGTAGATCGGTAGGGGCCAGACTGAACCGATTCCAGGACGGCTGTTCCACGCGTTGCGACAAGCCTCGGGCCTCAAAACCGACCCGACGAATTCATCGCCTCCTGCAAGTATGAGTGAACGTCCCTCCCTATCCGTTGAAGTGGATACATGCCTATCCGCCCACGAGACATCCGCGGTGGCATAACCGACCGCGACGAAACTTAGAATGACGATAACCTTGTTCATGATCGCGCCTCCTCTCGTGCCATGCGGCATGAAACAGCTATTTCGTTCTATCTTTTCTCAAGCGACTCCAATGATCCCTGTCGTATCGAAACTGCGACGGCAGACCCACTCACATGTAGGTCAGCCGCCGCCGTCGCCATTCACGGTCGCTCTTCCTTCAGAATCTCCCCGTTCGGCCTGGAACCAATCTTCCATTTCGTGCCCGAGCACCTCCCCTCGTTCCAGATAAATTTCGTAGGCACGCCTAGCGATCTCTCTTTGTACCGACAGATCAATGCTGTCTGGTGCGACTCGAGTCATCTTCTTCCTATGCTCCTTCTGCTTCTCCCTGTTCATTGCCCTCTTCTTTGATGAAGGCGATCGCCCTGCAAGATGGCTCTGGCCATTCCACGGCTCGGCATCCGAGGAGGGACCTCTATGATCCCTCCTCGCCCTACCTGGCTCAATTACCGACTCGTCGGATTCGTGTAGGGGTGCACATACTGCACCGTGATCTTTCCGTCCTCCGCTACCACCGGTTTGTTTCCTCCGGTCGTCTTGAGTGGAATGAGGAGATACGCGTTTCCGTTCGAATCCAGCACTTCCAAATGCGATACCTCCTCGTCCAGATCCTTCACGTTCAGCTTATTCTGTGTGACAACCTTGGGCTTGAGTTCCATACCCCCGACGCTCACGGCCGGCTTATCGCCCGCCAATACGGTCGAGGCCATGAAGATGGCCGCCCCAGCGATGACCGGGAGAACTCCTGTTTTGACCCAGCGTAGGACTTTCATGACGCCCTCCTTATGGTTATGTAAGCGCTGCATTCAGATACTCATGACGTACCAAACCAATCTGCTCATAGACAAATAGATAATGTATTTGTTAACCATCTAAAAATTAGATGGTACGTTCTCACGAAGATAGCGGTCTGCGCCCACTATAGGAAGGGGAATGGGTCTTAGCTCATGCCTAAAATTGAGGCGTTCTAATAGCGGTAGATGCGTGCAAGGTCCATCTAATCGAGCAAGATGAAGCGCGCAAGACTATGTCTCTGCCTCAGCACATCAGTCTCTGCTCATAGGCCTCACAGCCTCGAGCAACTGCTCTCGTTCCTGAGTCGTGAGCTCCTTCCATTGACCGACTCTCAGCCCTGCGACAGTGATGTGCATAATCCTCGTACGATGGAGCTTCGTCACATGATAGCCGAGCGCGTGGCACATACGCCGGATTTGCCGGTTTCGTCCCTCGGTGAGAATAATGCGAAACTGATCGCCTCCCACTCGAGTCATTCGGCATGGCTTTGTCTGACTCCCAAGAATGACCACGCCTCGAGACATTTGATCGAGAAATGTTTTGTCAAGCGGGCGATCTACCTGCACAAGATATTCCCGTTCATGACGAATTCGGTACGGAGGATGTCGTTGACGATGTCGCCGTCGTTCGTCAACAAGATGAGGCCAGATGAATCCTTATCCAGCCTCCCGATTGGGAAAATCCGCTCAGGATACCCAATCTCCGCAATAATATTGCGGGCGATATGAGGCTCACTCGTGGTCGTCACCCCGACCGGCTTATGGTACTTGATGTACAGAGCGGCCTTACCCCAGGGGATCACGCGCCCCTCGCGGGCAATGATGTCTGAGGGTGCTACGTGGTCACCGAGCTTGGCCACCCGACCATTAATGGTGATGACGCCAGACTCGATCAGGCGATCGGCTTCCCGCCGGGAACAAATCCCATGTTCCGTGAAGAACTTATTGATGCGGATGGTGTGAGCCACAGGATGACGAGTCTATCGACGTGTGAGGCGTGCGCTAGTGAACGCGACGTCCAGCCTTAATCCGCCCGAGTATACGATAGATCAAACGCGCGACGGAGAATTGCGGCGCGACAAAGCCTTCGATTGGGGCGATTTCACTGACATCCATTCCTACGATTCCCGGCCCGTTGGCGAGCGCCGTGATGAGATTGAGGGTATCGTACCAGCCGAGTCCGCCCGGCTCAGGAGTCCCAAGCGCGGGCACGAGCGACGCATCCAATCCGTCGCAGTCGAATGTGAGATAGACGGGCGTTCGGCAAGCGGCCACCACGTCCGGTATCCATTTTGCGGCTCTGCCTTCATATGGACCTGACGGATCAAGGATGTTGGCCGCAAAAAATGTCTGGATCCGGTCCGTGGCGCCGATACGAGCCACCTCTTCCTGGCTGATCGATCGGATGCCCACCTGGACCAGCGACAAACCATCTTCTACGACGCGCGCCATGACGCTGGCATGGCTGAAGGGATTCCCTTGGTAGGCGTCACGCAGATCTCCGTGGGCATCAACCTGCACGACCGTCATCTGCTGATACCGCTTTGCATGGGCCCGAATCGCCCCCAAGGCACCGGTATGTTCACCGGTCAACGTGACCACAAACCGTCCGGTTCCGACATGAGGTGAGACAAACGCCTCGATGGCGTCGACTGCTGCTCGGTCGACCTTTCCCTCGAGATTCAGGGGTGTAGCCGTTGCAATTCCACCCCACTCGCGATAGGGCTCAACCCGAAGTTGTTCATCGTAGAACTCAACCTGGCTGGAGGCTTCCAGGATGGCCGATGGACCACGGTCTGATCCTCGGATGTAGCTGGAGGTATGTTCGTAGGGAGCCGACAGGACGTAGACGCCTGCTCGATCCGGATGGCACCAAGGTTCGTCGAGGCCCAGAAAATTGCGATCCGCCCCCTCCCAACCGACGGGAATCGTCATGGGCATTCTCCCCTTACGTGAGACGGGCAGCC
>JAAUPT010000279.1 GCA_012032965.1 Nitrospira sp. | reverse complement strand
GGCAAAGCGGGTGAGGCCCAACCCTTGCAGGTTTCATGAGAAATAAATGACATGACTCTTCGGCTTCAGAGCAATCATTGGTACTGGCTGGTTGCGCTTGTGCTAGCTGTGGGATATTTAGTTGGAGGTCTTGCTCCGGTAGGACTTCTCTATTTCGACCTGCTTTCAGAGTGGATCCCGGCTGCCTTCAAGCCAATACTCTTATCGTTCTTGGTAGGGCTCTTGGGCGCAAACACTCAGCTCTCAATTCATTTTGCTCGGGACGTCAATGCGGTGATGTCCGGGAGCCAGGCAACATTGCCAAGCTGTTTTGAGTTTTTGGGATACGCTCTCAAGCAACTTTGGGGAGGTCTTGCTGCCGTATTCTTTGTGCTTGCAGTTAAGCTCGGTTTTGTTGCTGCGATGTCGGGCAGTGGTGCCAACCTGCGGTTGCCTGCAATAGTCCTGATTTCCTTCTGTGCGGGTCTTCGCGCGTTCACGATCCTAAAGGGCCTAGCCGGGATTGCCAAGGCTGGGGACGGTTAGCCATTGCTGCTTAGCCGGAAATGCTTGTGCCCAAACCACCGCCGAACTATGCGACTGCACCAATCACGCTCCGCGTGTTGGTGAGCCGCAAAGCCGTTCGCTGCTAAACATGAGTTCCAGCCCAATCTACACTCTCGATAACGTGTGCGAGGCTATCCGTGATGGCGACGCAGAATTTATTCGTGTTGCAATCGAGTCTGGATTTGATCCCAACACAGAGAACTCAGAGGGAAACACCCCGTTGCACTACGCAGCAGAGTTGCAGAATCCCGCAATGGTAAAATTGCTTCTCACTCACGGTGCTGATCCTTTGCACAAGGACCGGGGCGGTTATGACGCGTCCGAGATTGCGGCATGGCATGGTGAATGGCGGATGGGCGCTTACACCAAAGAATCAACCGAGATACGAGCTCTCCTGAAGGCCCACTCGAAATCATCGAATGCGAGCGTGTTATCGTGGCTTAGGAAACTTTTTCCGTCGTGAGACTCGCGACATGAAACGACCTGACAAGAAGCCAGCGAACCATCGCATGCACCGGAGCGGCGGTAGAGACATTCTGCCGGTGGTGACCGTATTCGCGCCGCCCGCTGATGCGTAACGTTGGGCGGCTGACAACACGAGATTCAGTGTTGCTATAGGAGCTGGTATGGCCCATTACGTTGACGGATTCGTCTTTCCAGTTGCGCGCGATCGTCTAAGCGAGTACAGGCGTGTTGCGGAAGCGGCTGCCGAGATATGGAAGGAACATGGCGCACTCGACTACTGCGAGTTTGTAGGTGATGATTTGAACCTGGAGGGAACCCGCTCGTTCACCGATCTCGTAGCTGCGACGGTGGATGAAACCATCGTGTTCGGCTGGGTGGTATTCGAATCTCGTGAGGCTCGTGATTTGGCAAACGAGAAGGTAGCAGCCGACCCAAGGATGGCGAAATTGATGGAGTCATCGAATTCAGGTTTTGACGCTAAGCGGATGGCGTACGGTGGGTTCGAGTCGTTCGTTTGATCACGCTCAGTCCCCATGATCGAGCGGGATCGTATCGAGGCACAAGAGCCACCGAAATACACGGTTGAATCGATGGCGCGCGAGCAAATCAGCACGATCGAGACCCTCGAAGGCGGAGAGCTGTACGTTGCCCTGGCGAGCAGGTATGGCCCTGCCCCGGTTTCGTGGACACTCCAGGAGGCGCGATAATGCGCCAGGAGGTCCTGCATGGGAAAGAGACAACGACGGCGGTTCACTGACGAATACAAGGCCGAGGCAGTGCGCCTAGTCCGCGGTGGCGGCATGACGGTGACCCAGGTCGCTCGGGATCTGGATCTGACGGAATCCTCGCTGCGCAACTGGATCAAGCAGGCAGAGGTCGATGAAGGCGAAGGTCCTCGTGGAGCTGCCACCAGCGCAGAGCTGGAAGAGCTGCGCCGGCTGCGGCGAGAGAACCGCGAGCTGCGTATGGAGCGAGAAATACTAAAAAGCGACGGCCCTTTCTTCGCGAGGGAAAACGGATGAGATACGCGTTCATCCTTGCGGAGAAGGCCTTCTACCCGGTGGCTATCCTGTGCCGAGTCCTCGAGGTCTCGAGGAGCGGCTTCTATGCCTGGCTCCAGCGCAATCCCTCTCGGCGTGAGCTCCGAGACCGCCAGCTCCGGGCCGAGATTGCGGCGATCCATAAGGAGAGCCGGAAGACCTATGGCAGCCCCCGGGTCCATGCGGAATTCAAGGCTCGGCGGGTCGCTGTGAGCCGCAAACGGATCGCGCGGCTGATGCGAGAGGCCGGGATCACGGGCCGTCCAATTCGGCCCTTCCGCTGCACCACCGATTCTGCGCATGAGCACCCGGTGGCCGAAAACCTTCTCGATCACCAATTCGAGGTCACGGCGCCGAACCAAGCTTGGGCTGCCGACATCACCTATGTCCGGACCTGGGAGGGCTGGCTCTACCTGGCGGTCGTCATCGATTTGTTCTCGCGCCGAGTCGTCGGCTGGGCCTTGGCCACGCACCTGCGAGCAGGCCTGGTGCTGAGCGCTCTCGACATGGCTCTCGGCCTTCGCCAGCCCGGTGAAGGACTCCTGCATCACTCGGATCGTGGCAGCCAATACGCCAGCACCGCCTACCGAGACGTACTTGCCGAGCGAGGCATCTCTTGCAGCATGAGCCGACGGGGCGACTGCTGGGACAATGCCGTTGTGGAGAGCTTCCTCGGCACCCTGAAGACCGAGCTGATCTACCGGCGTCCTTGGCCTTCGCGCCGCGAGGCCGAAGCAGTTATCGCCGAGTACGTGGAGGTGTTCTATAACCGGCATCGTCGCCATTCCTACCTGGGCTTCTTGAGCCCGGCCAACTACGAAGAGGCTCATCGCAACGCGGCGCTAGCCGCATAACCAGACTGTCCACTTTTCCGGGGGAAGGTCACCAGCAGCCCCATCCTCGTTCCAGGATTCCTGCCGGAGATCGAGAACGACACCTTGAGCGAAATCCTCGACGGGACCTACCTGCCGGCCGTGGTGGAGACGGTTCGTAGTGGATCGCGGAGCAGAGAGCTGGCGCCGGTGGGGAGTGCGTATACGAGGCTGCCGATCTATGCACGGCGGGACATCCACTTGGGCTCTTCTTCGATCTGAGATTGGATCTCCGACCTCTCGATTTCTGGTACTCGGATCTTTGTCCAGCGTCTCACGTCTCACGTCCTTTCCGGCATTCGCTTGACCGAGATGGAAGGGGGGTGTATCGTGGCGATGTACATGGAAGGACATGGGCCATGGTCAGAACCCAGATCTACCTGACTGCGGACGAGCAGGACGCCCTCGAGGCCCTCGCAGCTGTGAGTGGCACGACGAAGAGTGCCCTGATCCGCGAAGCAGTCGACCACTTTCTCGCCGCCCGGGCTCCGTCGACCCGCGTTGCCCTCCTCCAAAGCGCGAAAGGCATCTGGCGCGATCGGGATCTCGCAGACTTCGATACGCTTCGGCAAGAGCTCAACCGCGTCCCCACCTGATCGCACACGATGGCCCGCCTCCTTCTGGATACCGACGTACTCATCGAGTACCTCAGGGGCCGAGAGGAGGCTGTCTCGTATCTCGAGTCCCTCGGGGAAGACCTCGCCGTCTCGGCCATCACGGTCGCCGAGCTTTACGCCGGTGTTCGTGGCGAAACTGAAAGGGAGGCGCTCGACCGCTTCATGGGTGCTTTTGTCGTGATTCCGGTCACGCAAGAGGTCGCTGTGGCCGCGGGAGATCTCCGACGCCGATGGGGTCCGAGCCATGGCACCGACCTTCCCGATGCGATCCTGGCGGCTACGGCGGAGTCCAATCGACTTCCCCTAGTCACCTTCAACGTTCGCCACTACCCCATGCTCGCGAACGTGGCCGCGCCG
>JAAUPT010000278.1 GCA_012032965.1 Nitrospira sp. | reverse complement strand
TGTAAGGAGACAGGTTGGGGTGCCTAACGTAGTCTCTCAGGAGGACTCCAGAAAAGTACGAGACCTTCCTTTTTGCTATCTCTGCGGCAAACCATTTAATAGTGATGACGAGACCGACTATGACCATGTGCCGCCTCAGTCAATTTTTTCGACAACCGATCGGAATTTCCCCATCAAACTAAAAACGCATAAAGTCGAGTGTCATGCTCCCCTAAACTTAGACGATGAAATCGTCGGACAATTTATAGCCTTACTACATGGAAAGATGCCATCCAATTCGAACAACCGGCTGAAGATTGAAATGGCCAAAAACCCACAAACCGGAAACAGAATGGGGCTATTCAAGTAGCGGAATATCGAATACCTTGTTCGGCGGTGGATCCAGGGCTTTCACGCAGCACTATATAAATCGTATTTCCCTGGAACCGTTCGGTGGGCCATTCAGGGGCCATTTCCATCAGCGAATATAACGGAGCGAGGTCTTGTTCTAAGCCAGATCAAGGATCAACACTTTGAATTCGTAACCTGCATCAAGAAGAATCGTCTCGTCGGTAATATTGACCGCCTTGTCGCCAATAACGGAAAACTCATATACGAGTGTGTCTGGGACAAGTTGAGCGATGGAACGGCATGCTGCGTGTTCCCACTAGATCTGTACGTGTGGGCTGATCTCGGTGACGTAAATAACTTTCCCCGAAGCTGATGCGCCGGACTATATTCCCACCTGAACCAGGCCGTCCCAGAAGATGCCGCCAAGGCAACCAACCTTGCATTCGAAATAGAGCAAAATGAGCGCACGGATCCATCGTAACGTAACCATTTCAGATTGGCAGTTTCGGGCCTGGCTTGAGCGGAAAATCAAAAATGTTGGGATCCTTTGCTACAGGATTGATCTGGTTTGCGTTGGACCAGGGGCTATCCCTGGATGATCCCGATGCAGATGGCGTGGGCGACGAATCGGCCGTAGGTCGCGTCCTTGCACCCGTTCCAATCAGACTCCACCCAATAGTTCCGCTTTGAAATCCGCTTGAGAAAGTGCTGTGTGGTAAAAGGGCTCTTGCCGTCCCGGAGTAGTCCGTCGAAGAACTCGTTATACCCAATCGGCAAGCTAGCCACGATTTTCCCGCCTGGAGCGAGGCATCGGTTCCGGAGGTGCTCGATGGCCTGTAGGAGCTTGGCTGGTTCGCGCGGCACCTCATCCCAGCCAACGTGTTCCAACGTCGAGATGCTGAGGATCAAGTCGTAGCGCTCTGTTGGAGCGTACTCGACGATGTCCTGGTTGATGACCCCGGGAGCGACCTCGTACTTATCGACCACGTCGTGATGGATTGGGAAATAATGCGAGAGTACGTTGCCGACCTCAAGAATGCGCACGATCTGATGGTGAAGCAGCATCTCCCGGAAGATTGGAATCTCGACACCGCGCTCGTTTTTCCAGGTCTTGTTGCAGAAGTGATAGAGGTACGGGTAGGTGCGCCCGTTGAAGACAAAGGTTTTGGCTCTCGTCCAGCGGGTCAGCGTCATTTTGGCGAAGCGCCAATAACGCCTGGATGCACTTTCGTCGCCGGCAGCGGCGCTGGTGTAATCGTAGGTGTAGGGCACGTTTCCCCTTCTAGCTGGCTATTGAAAAACGATCTAGATGGTCCTGCCTTTGAGAATAACGAATGGTGTCGGATACCGCAGAAATTCCAAGCAGGATGTTCAAAAAGGCTGTCCAGCGAGGCCGCAGTGAGCGAAGGGGCGAGGCATACTTTTGGCCGTATGTTGAGCCTCTGAGCGACGCGACAACGAAGCTGGCAGGCTTTTTCAACATCCTGTCGGGATTACTCGAAGACGATGCGGGAACCCGGGGATTTCATCTTGAAGATCTGCAGGGCGTTGTAGATGCCCTTGGCAGGATGGTTCAGGATCAAGCGAGAGTTGGTGATGTGGGTATCGAGTAGTTCGTACTGCCCACCGCTGTAGTACAGATCGCAGTCGTCGATCTGACAGTTCTTGTAGACGTGATTATCCAGCGCGAGTTTTGCCTGGGTAAAGGTTTGTCCGTCGATAACGATATAGTTCGGTTCAAGTCCCATAGGTTGTTTGCCTGGCCAACTATAGCAAAGTCGACGGCAGCCGTAAACCAGTGAAGAGGCGAGAGGTCAAGCAACCTTGCAAATTGGAGGACATTCTAGTTCGGGACAATCCGAGACACGGTGCCACCTTGGGCTAGGATATAGAGCTCTCCCAAACCATCTTGGCCGAAACTGGTGACTGAAGGGGCCGCAAGCAAGGGCCATTCGGTTCGTTCGATCGCTGAGCTATTATTGAAGCGGAAGCTACGGACGAAGCCGGCGCAAAAGTCAGCGTAGAAATAAGTTCCTTGGACGGCCGGTGCGGCTTGGCCGCGATAGACATACCCGCCTGTGACGGAGCATGCTCCGTTGTCGTGCGGATACTCGATAATCGGCAACGTGAGAGTTCCATTATTGCAGTTGGTGGCAGGATTAAAGCAGGCTGACCCTTCCATCAGTCGCCAGCCGAAATTCAGGCCGCGTCCGGCATTGGGGCCTTGCGACACATTGATCTCCTCGCGGGCACCTTGACCGACGTCTCCGATATACAGATCGGCTCCATCAAACGAAAAGCGCCAGGGATTCCTCAGTCCATAGCTCCACACTAGCTGATTGCCTCCGGTAAGGACAAAAGGATTCACGGTTCCGCTGGTACAGGCTGCTCGTGGAGTGGACGGATCAATTCGCAGAATTTTGCCCAATCCACTCGCAAGACCTTGCGCATTGTTGCCCGGATCTCCCGAGCTCCCTCCATCTCCAACTCCAGCATACAAACATCCATCCGGTCCGAACGCCAACATGCCTCCATTGTGGTTGGCAAAGTTCGGATGGGGAATGGTGGCTAAGATCGCCTGCGTAGTTGAATCAGCAACATTGGCGTCCGATGCCGACACCAGAAATCGACTGATGGTGATAGCGCCATTGACGTCTGTATAAAAGGTGTAGAATCGCCCGTTGGCATTGTAGTTGGGATCAAAGGCCAGACCCAACAATCCTCGTTCTCCGCCGCTCGTAATGCCGGTCAGAGTCAGAAATGTTGCGAGCACCGTCCCGCTTGCCCGATCAAGAACCTTAATGGTGCCTCCCTGTTCTACGACGAACAGACGATTCACATCCCCGCGCGGAGAAGTCAGGAATATCGGTGAGTTTAGGCTGCTTGCGATGGTCTGGAGCTTCAGGGTCGTTGAAGGTGGGACGGCGGCTGGTGTCTCACCTTCTTCCCCGCAGGCGGCAAGGAGGCCGGTGAAACAGACACAAAGGATTGTTCTGAGGATCCCCGTGGTCATGCGTAACACCTTGTTCTGATTGATAGATAATCCATATCCTACCATCACTCAGATAGCAAATCTCTAGCCCAGCTGACTGTAACCGACTCGGCTCGTGACTAGGCAAGGCATCATTCCAGCGTACCCCTCGTCTAGGAACTGAGTGGGAAACTGCTTGCGATGTGGGCAGTATTTTGTCTTGATCCGCTCCGTGCGACTCTATTAGAATGGCCCAGCTTTTCGGGTGGTCAGCTTCGAGTTCGACTCCGCCCGCCTTGGATTTACCCACTCGCGCATGTAGTTTGGATGGGTTGAAGCCACGGAGAGCCGTGTGACATATGGAGTCCGTTTAATCAGCAGGAGGATGTCCCGTGAGTGACTCAGTGATTATCACGTTTGCCTTGATAGCTGCCGTGGCTGGCATTGGATATGGTGTGTATCTCGCGATGGTTGGGTGTTCAGACTTGACGCCGGCAATGCGAAGATGCAGGAAATTGCGAAGGCCATTCAAGAAGGCGCCAGCGCCTACATGAACCGACAGTATAAGACCGTCGGGTACGTGGCCGCGGTGCTCTTCG
>JAAUPT010000018.1 GCA_012032965.1 Nitrospira sp. | reverse complement strand
CGACTTGCCACGCTCCTGACTCAAAGTCGTGTATCGGACGACGGCAAGGTCCTCAGTCCGATCATCGGAGCCATGATTCACAACGTGACGGTTCCGATAGACACCACAGCTTCATATCGAGCGCTGCTGGAAGAGATCGCCATTCGGGAGGCGGACACTCCTACAGGAAGCGAGGCGCTGTTTTACCTCGGGCAAGAGTACGAGAAGAGAAATGAGCTGAACGAGGCGATTCATACGTACAAAGAAGTTACCTTTCGAACTGCAAGGGGAAGTGAGCCATGGGCCACTAAGGCAGCAGCGCGGTTGTCAGCCCTCCTCGTACCATGGATTCAGGCGGCGATTGCGTCGCATGACGATTGGACGGTCGTCAGTTTGTATCACCGACATGGCGTCATGGCCGAGCAACGGTACGCGCGTTCACCGATGCTCCTGGAAATCGCTGAATCCCATCGACGTCTGGGGTTCACTACCGAAGCCGTACGACTGCTTCAGCAGGTGATCAAGGTCCAAAAAGACTCAGCGCTGGTTGAGCCAGCTTTAGTTGGCTTGGGAAAGAACTACTTAGATCAGCGGGATGCAGAGGCTGCCAGAAAAGTGCTTGAGCGATATCGGTTCCAGTTTCCCATCGGAAAATACGAAGGGGAAGTCCTGCAACTTCTTATCAGTACCATGCGGCAACAGCGGGAGCTACAAGGCCTTCTCCACCTCTGCCGAACATGGCTCTTACGTCATCCGGTTCATCCTGAGCGCCCTGTCATGTATCTGCAGCTGGCCAAGACTCTGGAGGAGCTGGAAAAGCTCGATGAGTCCGCACTTGCATTCGAAGAAGCGTTCAAATCTGGTGCGACTCAGTCCGCCGGAACATTGCTGTCCTACGCGGACATCTTGTCCCAGTTGAATCGACATGAGCGGGCGATCGCCGCCTATCAATTAGTCTTAGAAAAGAAACCGAACGCTCATCAGTCCGAATGGGCGCACCTGCAAACGGCCAAGCATTGGATGGCGCTCAAGCAATATGATCGAGCCACGGTTGCACTGGCCGAACTCGATGCCGCCGCCGACCAGATGGTCAATCGCATAGCCGCATCTCTGAAGAACAGTCTGCAAACAGCTCGGCAATCTCGTCATGCGGAGGGGCTATGACAACTGCGACGACAGGGCAACCGGAGGAACGGGACCTGCTCCAGGCAGCGTTCAGGAGTTTTGATGAGGCCGCGCAAACACTACAACAGTCCTATACTGCATTGACGGCACGTGTAGAGCAGATGGATGTTGAGCTGGCGGACAGCAATGAAGCGCTTCGCCGACAGCTTTGCGAGAACGAGGCGATGCGGATGCATCTTAATGGCATTCTTGAATCTTTATCCACGGGAGTGTTGGTGGTGGACGAGCGCGAGGTGATTACCCGTAGCAATCTTGCCGCTGAGGCAATGTTTGGTGCTACTGAGGGGGAGCTGCGCAACCGCGTGGCGTCAGAGGTCCTCACCCGTCTAGGTGTGAGTGTGTGTGATCGGCCTCAACGCCTTGGGCAGACCGTGGTCTCAATCAGTCAAGTACCGCTGCGCAAAGATTCAAACGGCGGTTCCAGTCACCTGATTCTCATTCAAGATGTCACGCGTATCTATCAGCTTGAAGAGCAATTGCAGCGCAAGGATCGACTCGCCGCAATGGGAGAGCTCATTGGTCGGATCGCTCATGAAGTCAGAAATCCATTGGGTAGTGTCGAGCTCTTCGCCTCCATGCTGCAGCGAGATCTTGAGCATGATTCATCCGCCAAGCGTTATGCTGAGCAGATATCACAGGCCGTCCAATCGATGGATCGATTACTCGCCAATCTCCTGCTGTACACGAGGCCGGCGCGTATGGCGCGTGGATGGCACTTCTCCGAACCGTTAATCCACGATTCCATTAAGTTGGCGGCTCATGCGATTACGAAAGTGCCGATAGAGATTCGCGTGGACATCGATCCGGACATTGCGTCGCTCTGGTGTCACGATGGGCAAATGAAGCAAGTCATATTGAACCTCGTTGTGAATGCCGTTCAGGCCATGCCCAACGGAGGTCGTTTGACAGTCAGCCTCCAAAAAGAACTGCCGCAGACGCTTGGAATACCGTCCGTTCGGCTGACTGTGCGAGATTCCGGTGTGGGCATTGACCCGGATCATCGGTCACGTGTGTTTGATCCCTTCTTTACGACAAAGGATGAGGGAACAGGCCTCGGCCTCGCAATTGTCTATTCAATCGTCGATGCCCACCAAGGACGGATCGATGTTCACAGCACGATCGGGCAGGGCACGACGTTCACGATCATCCTGCCGCATCCTCCGGTGGGGTCAGCCTCAGGCGAGATTCAGGTCTCGGAGGGGAAAGAATACGAATCAGATGAAGACGAGCATATCAACTGCGAGTTGGCGTTAGCAGAGGAGTGGCTGCATGAATGAACGTGAGAAGAACGGCCCTCTGGTAGACCATCACGACGAAAGCGAACGCGTTCTGATCGTCGATGATGATCCATCGATGCGAACTGCGCTGATAGAGACGGTCAAGAGACTCGGGTATGCGGTCCAAGGAGCGGTCGACGGGAGTGATGCCATGGAGCGCCTCGTCCGGTTTCGTCCATGGTTGGTGCTGACCGACCTCAGGATGCCGCGGCTCAGTGGTCTTGACTTGATCAGGGAGATCAGGTCGCGGGCGCCGCAGGTCACGATTGTCCTTATGACGGCGTATGGGACGATTGAAACAGCCGTGGAGGCCATGAAGCTTGGCGCGAGCGAGTACCTGCTCAAACCATTTTCAATGGACGTCCTGGAGCGCATGATTGTGAGTCTCAAGGCTGGACGAGAAGAAGGTCTCCCTGCCGGTCCACCTGTTCAATCGACAGAAAGCCGCGCCATTTTAACCCAAGACCCCGGAATGGTCAGACTCTTGAGTACGATTGAGGGAGTGGCCGCAAGCCAGGCCACGGTGTTGATTCATGGAGAAAGTGGCACGGGTAAAGAGCTTCTGGCTCGGTTTATCCATGCCAGAAGCCCGCGGGCCCATCGGCCGTTTATCGCCGTCAATTGTGCAGCACTGCCGGATGGCCTGCTGGAGAGTGAACTGTTCGGGCACGAACGCGGAGCATTCACCGGTGCCTTGATCAGAAAAATCGGCAAGTTTGAAATGGCCCACACGGGTACACTGCTTCTCGATGAAATCAGTGAGATGAATCTGCCTCTTCAAGCGAAGCTGCTGCGTGTGCTGCAAGAGCGCGAGGTGGATCGGATTGGAGGGCGCGATCCGGTTCCAGTCAATATTCGCGTGATTGCCACGACCAATAGGGCGCTGTATCGTGAGGTAGAAGCTGGCCGCTTTCGGGAAGATCTCTATTATCGTCTCAATGTATTTCCCATTACCGTTCCGCCGCTTCGTGAGCGTGCGATCGATATTCCCCTGCTTGCTCGGAATTTTGCGACTCAATCGGCACTCAGGAACGGGCTCACGCCGCCGACTCTGTCGGAAGACGCTTTAGCACATCTTCAACGGTTGGTGTGGAAGGGAAATGTACGCGAATTAGAGAATGTGATGGAACGAGCGGTCTTGTTGGCGGGCGATGGATCAATCCTTCCCGAACATTGTCCGGCGGAAACGTGTAACGAATGGTGGGACAGCCAGCCCGTCCTCAACAACCGGCCAACGGGTCATTGTGGGAGATGGAACGAGAGCTGATTTTCAAGACACTCGCTCGTGTGAAAGACAATCGCACGCACGCGGCGAAAGAACTGGGGATCAGCATCCGTACGTTGCGAAACAAGTTGCGGGAATATCGTGAGTGCGAAAGGCCATTGTCCATTCCAATGTCATGAGTGAGGCAAAAAGTGCCGATCGGCAAGTTTGTGCCAGGCAGTTTATCGGTTCAACCAGAAAGCGAGTGGGGGGGTATCGAAAAAGGACTAAGGCCGTTGTCAGGAGCCGATTTTGGACTGAGTCGAAGTGTTGAGTCAGGCACTAGGGTTGCACAGATTTACAGAAGGCCCGTCGTTGTGCGGGAGAAGGGACGCTGACTTATGACGATCTTTGACCGAACTGTGGGGCTGTTGCAGCGGACGCTTGATCTCCGCAGTGCTCGACAACGGGTCATCGCTTCGAACGTAGCGAATGAAGAAACTCCAGGCTATCGTGCCTCCGAATTAACCTTCATGGACCAAATGCAGTCTGCACAGAAAGGACGTCTGCCGATTGTGTTAGCGGCGACTCAATCTCGGCATTTTGGGGTGCGTGGTCCTCAGGGGATTCAAGCAGTGACGGGGAAACTCGGCGAAGTGCCGGCCGGTGATCTCCCTCTTGACGCCAACTCCGTCAATCTTGAGCTGGAGATGGCCAAGCTCTCCGAGAACGCGATGCAGTACAACGCGGCCGCCACGATATTGGCTGCCAAGTTTCGAGGGTTATTGAGCGCCATACGAGACGCACGATAACGACTAAGTGTGACGGCGCAACTCTCGTGCAGGTGGTTGTTGCTAGTTAACTAGGTGTAGGAGGTGTGGCATGGAGATGTCCGACAGTCTTGCAGTATCGGTGTCCGGTTTAGATGCTCAACGGCGACGACTCAATGTCATCGCCAGCAATCTGGCGAACGCGCAGTCTACGAAGACTCCCAATGGGGGGCCGTATAAACGTCGGGATGTTGTCTTCCGCTCAACCGCGGTTCCTAGCTCGTTTCAGCGAGCCTTCCGTCAAGTCGCTGGTGGGCCTTCCTCTCATGCACTCGAAGGAGTCTCTGTGGTGAGAGTAGTGGAAGATTCCAAACCAGGACAACTGATTTATGATCCACACCACCCGGATGCCAATCCCAAAGGGTTCGTCCGTCTTCCAAACGTCAACGTCATGGAAGAGATGGTGAACATGATCGGCGCATCGCGGGCCTATGAAGCCAATGTGCAAGCGATCAATGCGACACGCGCCATGTGGAACAAGGCGCTTGAGATCGGGAGGTAGACATGAGCCAGCTGTATGGTGTGACATCTGGTATCGCTCCCATTGCTGATGTAGGGCAAGCAGGGTCGGGAGGAGCCGTCGGCACCTCAGGAACATCCGGGTTCTTGGATTCCCTCAAGTCGGCGATTGGAAAGGTCAATGATGCGGAGATGGAGGCTGGTCGGGCCATCGATTCCCTCATGACCGGCGAAACGCAGGACATTCACCGCACGATGGTCGCGTTACAGCAGGCAGATGTCTCGTTCCAATTAATGATGCAGATCAGAAACAAGTTGGTTTCGGCGTATGAAGAAATTCAACGGATGCAGGTGTGATTCAACGGGCACAATGAGGGTACGAGGCCGGTATGCTGTCAAAGTTCACCATCAATCAACGGATGATCATCCTCGTGGCCTTGGCGGGGTCTGTTGCCGGTCTCATTGCCCTTACGCTCTGGACCCAGCAGCCAGACATGCAAGTGCTGTTCACCAATCTCGGGGCTGAAGATGCGGCAGCTATTGTCGACAAGCTCAAAGAGACGAAGGTGCCGTATGAAACTACCGGTGGCGGCTCGACCGTCCTGGTGCCGAGCGAACAGGTGCATGACTTGCGGCTTCAACTTGCGACGCAAGGGCTTCCGCACGGAGGAGGGGTTGGATTTGAGATTTTCGATCGAACCTCGATCGGCATGTCGGAATTCGTCCAAAAACTCAACTATCGTCGAGCGCTACAGGGTGAGTTGGCGAGGACCATTGCACAGATGCCGGAGGTAGAACGGGCTCGGGTCCACCTCGCCATACCAGAACGACGACTGTTCGCGAGCGAGCAGGAAAAAGCGCGCGGGTCCGTTATCCTGACGCTTCGTAATGGACAACAACTGGGTCAAGCACAGGTGCAGGGAGTGATTCATCTCGTGTCGAGCAGCGTGGAAGGGTTACAGGCTCGGGATGTGACCATCGTGGATGGGCATGGCCGCATGTTGTCAGCCACGGTGACGGATGATGCATCCGGCTTGACCAACACGCAGCTTGATTATCAGCGCAGTGTTGAAAAGGATGTGGAGACACGCATTCAGACGATGGTGGAGCGGATCGTGGGACCGAACAAGGCCGTGGTGCGCGTATCCAGTCTCGTAGATTTTCGCAAGGTGGAGACGACGGAAGAACGTTACGACCCGAACAGTCAAGTGGTGAGGAGTGAACAGCGAGGGCAAGAGAAGGCCAACGGTACCAACGGGGTCGGTGGCGGAGTCCCGGGTGTCGAGTCGAACGTGCCGCCAGGCACAGACCAGGAGCCTGCGCAAACGAGTTCAAACAACAGCCAAACAAAAAAATGAGACCGTGAACTACGAGATTAGCCGAACCGTCTCAAAAATTGTAGAGCCTGTGGGTGTGATCAAGCAACTCTCCGTGGCCGTTCTCGTCGACGGCATGTATGAACCGATTAAAGCTGGTGAAGGAGAGGCAACAGATGCGCCAGCCGTGGCGCGCAAATATATTCCACGTTCGGAAGAGGACTTAAAACGAATCGAGGACATCGTCAAGAAAGCCATGGGATTTTCAGCTGAGCGGCAAGATCAAGTGCAAGTGGTCAATGTTCAATTTGGGACGGGACCCGATGAGCCACAAGGTATGGTCGCAGAAGCGACGGCGGAAGGTCCCAAAGCGTGGTTGCCCTATCTTCGTTATGGTGTCGGAATCCTTCTGTTCACGGTGATTCTCCTGTTTGTCGTCCGTCCGTTGTTGGCGATGTTGGGATCGACGAGCGAGCAAATGCAGGCCGAAGCATCGGCCTCCGCCCTCCCTGGTCGGGCTGGGATGCCTGACGCGTCATTAACACATGCTCCGGATCGGGCACAGATCATCGACATGGCTCGAAAGAATCCTGATACGACCGCCGTTGTCGTCAAACAGTGGCTCAAGAATCCAACCTAACGTAGAGATGGCAAAGAATCTGACGGGCGAACAGAAAGCGGCCATTCTCCTTCGAGCCATCGGTGAAGAGGCCGCCGCCCAAGTCATGAAGCAACTTGATCCGAAGGAAATCAAGAAATTGGGAAGCTTCATGAGCGGGACGGCGCAGATTTCTCGAGACGAGGAAGAGGCGGTCATTTCAGATTTTCAAACGGCGAGTGCGACGGGGGGAGTTCAGTTTCAGGGAAAAGAGTTTATTAAGACGGTGCTCACGAAGGCACTGGGACCGGACAAGGCGGCGCGGATCATTGAATCGATGACGCAGAAGAGCTATCCGGGTCTGGAAGCGTTGAAGTGGGTGGACGTGAAAACCCTGACTCAAATGCTGAAGGTCGAGCATGCACAAACGGTCGCGGTCGTTCTCGCCCATTTGGAGAGTGCCCAAGCCAGTCAAGTGCTGTCTGCCCTGCCTGAGGGCATGCGGGGAGATGTAGCGCTTCGGCTTGCCACGATGGAAGAAGTGCAGCCGGATGTCCTTGAGGAGCTGAGTGAAACGTTACAAGAAACTCTTTTGGTAAGTAAAGAAATGGGAGCTCATAGCGTCGGAGGGGCCGAGGTCATCGCCAATATCTTGATGCGGATGGACAAGACGAGTGAAGGCGGGATCATGACTAGAATTTCAGAAAACAGCCAAATCCTTGCCGATAATATTCGGGCGCTCATGTTTGTGTTTGACGACATCGTGAAAGTCGATGACCGTGGGATGCAAGAGTTGATGAAAGAGATCAGCAAAGATGACCTGCCGGTTGCACTGCGGGGCGCCAATCCCGACGTGAAAGAGAAATTCTTCAAAAATATGTCTAGTCGTGCTGCCGAAATGTTGAAGGATGATATGGAGACACGAGGGCCAGTCAAGATTTCGGATGTGGAACGAGCTCAACAAAATATCCTGAAGGTTTGTCGAAAACTCGAAGAGGAGGGCCGTATCGTGATCGCCGGCGTCGGAGAGGAGATGTTGTAGTGAAGCGAACGGCGGTATCAGCGGGAACGTTTCGCGAACATGAGCTTGGCCGACAGCAGGAGACGATCCTCATCGTTGATGATGAGGAGGGGATTCGCAATCTGTTCATTGAACTATTCCGGACGGAACGAGTGTCCGTTCGAGTCGCTGGTTCTGGGTCCGAGGCGATTGCGATGGTCAAGCAGATGGCTCCAGCTGTCTTAATGGTCGATGTCTTGCTGCCCGAGCAAGACGGGATTGCAGTGCTTGAGGAAGCCCAGAAGATTGATAGTCGGATCATCGGTGTGGTGATGACGGGAGCAGCGACGGTCGAACTCGCAGTGCGCGCGATGAAAGCCGGCGCCATTGACTTTTTGGTCAAGCCGTTCCAGTCAGAAATCGTGCGTGGGACCGTACGTCGATTGTTGGAACTCCATCGGTTGCGTGTCGAGAACACAGTCTTGAAGCATGCGGCGGTTCAGTCCGGCATGGTACGGCTGCACATGTCCCCGTTTCAGACGTTTGGAGAAGACGGCACGATGGCGGAGAACGACGGCCCGTCGGAATACGAGCGCGGCGTAGTGGATGCGCAGCGGCGAATGGAAGAAGCGCGTCGACACGATCTCGCCGTGTTGATCGATGCGGCAAGGAAATTTGATACGGCTCGATCCAAACTGCAGCAGACGGTCGAGGATGAGGTCATTGCCTTGTCACTTCAGATCGTCTCTAAACTTCTTCACGAGTCGGCCGAATCGAACCGTGAACAAATTGTCCGACAGGTAAAGGACGCACTAGGTGCTGTTCGAGAGCCGGGTGCGATGGTTATACAGGCGCATCCACTGGATGCAGCCGTCCTTGAGACGGTTCGGGCGGAACTGGAAGGGCGACAGGATCCCGCACTAACGCTCACCATCGAACCAGTGGCCTCGCTCCCACGTGGAAGTTGCCTTGTGCATACCAGCACACGAATGGTGGATGCGTCCCTTGACACGCAGTTGCTCAGGGTGGGCGACGCCTTGAAGAATAGGGCTCATCGTGAGTCTTAGTCATCTCATTGAACACATCGACCCGATCGAGATTTCGGGAAGAGTGGTGCAAGCAGTGGGAATGGTCGTGGAAGGGTATGGACCAATGACGACGGTTGGTGAGTTGTGCCGGATTACTCGAGAGGTCGGTGATGGACCGATCACTGCGGAAGTGGTGGGATTCCGCGGGGATCGCGTGTTGCTGATGCCGCTGGGAGAGATGCAGGGTATTGGGCCAGGGAGTCGAATTACCATGACGGGCCACGTCGCCAACTTAGCTGTTGGCTCAGGCTTGCTGGGGCGCGTTCTCGATGGATGTGGGAATCCGCTAGATGGCAAGGGCATACCAGCGACGATTGCCAGATACCCGATTCACGCTGAGGCTCCAAACCCGTTGCAACGAGCACGGGTTCACGCTCCGCTTGATCTCGGTGTTCGTGCGATCAACGGCTTTCTGACCTGTGGTCGTGGCCAAAAATGGGGATCTTCTCCGGTTCAGGTGTCGGTAAGAGCGTGTTGCTGGGGATGATCAGTCGCTATACCAAAGCAGATGTCAATGTCATTGCCCTGATCGGAGAACGAGGTCGCGAGGTCAACGAATTTTTAGAGCGTGATCTTGGTTCTGAAGCGCTCTCGCGTTCCGTCGTAGTCGTGGCGACCTCCGACCAGGCTCCGCTCATTCGACTCCGGGCTGCTCTGGTGGCGACGACCATTGCCGAGTATTTTCGTGATGCAGGAAAGCACGTCTTGTTGCTCATGGATTCATTGACGCGATTAGCCTACAGTCAGCGAGAAGTTGGGCTCGCGATCGGAGAACCTCCGACGACGAAAGGCTATACTCCCTCGGTGTTTGCATTTTTGCCGAAACTCTTGGAACGTGTGGGGACGGGATCCGGACTCGGCACCATAACTGGATTGTACACGGTCCTCGTCGATGGAGATGATCTGAACGATCCAATCGCTGATACGGTCCGATCGATCTTAGACGGCCATATCGTCCTCTCTCGGACACTGGCGGCACGGAATCATTTTCCCGCGATTGATCTGCTCCAAAGCACCAGCCGTGTCATGCGGGATATCGTCGACCGTTCACACTACGACGCGTCCAGGCGGCTTCTGGAATTGGTGGCTCGGTACCGACAATCTGAGGACTTGGTCCTACTTGGTGCCTACAAACCAGGGATGAATGCCGTCCTAGATCGTGCCGTTGACGCGCAGGACGCCATCAACGGGTATTTGCGCCAAGACATTGATCAGGCAGCCAGCTTCACATCGTCTGCACAGCAGCTTGAGATGCTGGCCAAGAAAGCGGCATGAGCCTTGACTCGTTACGGAAGCTGCGCGGGCAGGCGGTAGAGGCTCTCATGGTGGAATTGGGCCACATTGTCCAATCTCTTTCGCGCAGCGAAGAACGATATCGCAAGATCGAAACCGAGATGGTGGAGGATGCCGATCAATATAGTCAACAAGCGGAGCAAGGCATGACCATAGAAGCCATGTTGGAGTGGCAGGTGCGTATGCACTCGCAGCAGGCGGCATTAAATCAGACGTACCGGGAGATTGAGCAGGCCACTCTGTCGTGGCGGCGCACCAACAATCTCCTTGTCATAGCGAATCAGGAGTGTAAGTTGCTCGATCGTATTCTCGAACAACGCGAGGCAACAAAATGTGCCGACTTAGCTCGTCAGGAACAGCGAGCGACAGATGAGGCCGCGAGCGCCGGTATTTGTTGCGATGAGAATGGGATATATGCATTCATTTCCCACCAATCCCATGAAAGAGCGGTTCCGTTTTGCCAGTCAGAGACCTCATGACTCAGCGCCGAGATCGAGTCGACACTCTTCTCTCTGGACATTGATTGGTGGAGTCTTTGGTTCGACTATTCTCTTGTGGGTCGTGGTGCAATTGGGACAAGCCTCATCTGAACCTAAATCCAAGGTTCCAGCGATGGCACAGACATCCTCGAACCTGGATGCGGCACCTCCTGTACTGCCGGGAGGGAAGAGCGAATTGGAGGCGCGGGATGATGCCAAATTGCTCGCCCCTCCGGAAAGTCAGGGACCGGCGATTGGTGCTCCGCGCGAAGTGCTGGAGATGCTGGAACAGCGTAAGCGCGATCTGGATCAGCGCGAAGAGACGATCCGTCACAACGAGCAGCGGCTCATGATTGTGAGAATCCAGATCGAGGAGTTGTTAGAACAAAACGAAGCCTTGGAGAAGAAGATTCAAAGCGCACAGGCCAAAGAAGACCGATCCCAGGCCAAGGTCAATGTGGAGAAGGAACGTGTGGCGCAAGAAGAGCGGACACGGCTTGCCAAGATGTACGAATCCATGCCGTCGGAAGACGCAGCTGCGCGCCTGGAGCGGATGTCGGATCGGAGGGCGCTTGAAATCCTCCGCCTGGTAAAATCAAAGACCGCCGGAGCAATTCTTTCCCAGGTCAAAGCGGACCGGGCCGCTAAACTCACCGAGCAGTTGCTGGCACAGATGCCGTAGAGCATCTGCCGATTCTTGGATGCCTTGACGTTAGGACTTGGAAACGGTGGGCTGCCTGACCAAGGCTGGGAGCCAGGGGAAATTGGATTAAAACCAAATCGCCTCCTGGGAGATCATGGCATACCCGCTTGTCCGAGCGTGCACGAACTAGCTCCGGAGATGCCTCTAGTGATTGCGAGAGACTCAATGAGTCGGGTGGCGCCTCTGACACGGGATCATACAATACTCCTTGGTTACGACCGGGCTTCAAGGGAGAGGCAAAGAATAGTTCTCGGCCTGCTTACAGCGTTCTTAGCCAGGCTGCTTGTTGACTCCGTGTCTATTTCAAAAATGCAAGGTTCAATGCGCCGCTCGTACTGATGCATCAGCTGTTGTGGAGTCAGAACGTATGGAGATGTCGCTTAACCTGGTGTTGAGCGAATGTTATGTGCATTGAACCAGAATGCTTCTGTCGATTCGGGCACC
>JAAUPT010000277.1 GCA_012032965.1 Nitrospira sp. | reverse complement strand
GCTACGACGACTTCGAGCAGACCGCGTTGCACGGCACGTTCTGATCGATGGCGTGGGGGCGATCCGCTGGCTGGACATCAGCTACCAGCCGTTCATGGAGACGAAGTTCCTGCTGGAGGAGGCGAAGCGGTTGCTCGGTTTGTCGGGCGCGCGTCTCAGCGACGCCGGCCTGCGTCGTCTGGCGCGACTTTCAACCCCCCTTGCGACGGGTGAGGATGCCCTTAAGCAGGAGAGCGATGATCAAGGCCAGCAAGCTGCCAGCAACCGCGCGGGCCATGAACGCAGAACGTTTGCCGTTGATTCGGCGTTGGTGGCAACTGGTTTGGAAAAAGCACCCCCTGATGAGGACAAAACTGAACATTGCCTAGCAGCTAGAAGAGTTATGGGATCTGCCGCAGCCACTGAGGCGCGCCGTCGGATCGCACGCTCGTCGGTGTAGCCTTTGATCTTTTGAACCTGCTCAGTCGTGAGGGTGAACAGCATGTTTTGTGACCAAAGTTCTATTGCTTCCTGCGTGACGCCCTTCGGAATCGGTGCAATGGCGTACACCAAGTATTGACCTGGAACACTCGCCTCAAGGCCCAATTCGAAGGCGAACTTAAACTCTGCGGCATTGCCGGCCTCGATTGATGCGCCAGAGAGCCGCCGCCAACTCATCATGCGATCTGGAATCGGATCGGCCAGGTAGAATGCCTCTTTGTTGGGAGTCACCAAGATGATCTCAAATGGATGTTCAGTGCCATCGGGTGTGAGAAAGTACACGCTTTTCTTTGAGATGTTTTCGAGCCTCCCAACCATTTCGAGAGTGACACTCCCCTGTCTCTGAGATTTTGACTGACGAAAGTGCGATTCTAATACCTTGAATATCCGCTCCAAACTCAAAGGACGGATCAACACTCGCGTCTATCGGCTTCTGATTTCGATGTCGAAACGGTCCCAATATCGGGTGGTAATCCAAATTTATAGGTGGCCCGACAGGGATCACACCTGATTTGGCTCTTGGATCGTTCGCTAGCTCTCGTAGGAGCTCCGTTTTTTTGTCTGGCCGATTTGTTTCTTGCGATGTTGCGTCTGCGAGCGGATTAAACAACATCAAGGCTGATGCCAGCCAACAGATACGGCTAAGCGGCAAGTCACGCTGGCGATGTGGCGCTGATTTCTTTAGGGGCATGGAACGCTATTGGTTGTCAACGAGCCCCTAATGGTGTTGGTCCACGTTGGAAACTCGGTGGTGGGTGTTGCGGAGCCAATGTGGTAGATAGGTCCTGGAGCTAAACTGATTACCCAAATATCGCTTGGCGTTCGCACAGCAGCAGCACCCCAATACCAGTTAATCTTTTTGACTGGCACCCACGAGCCACCAGTGGCTGAAACATCAGCCACATTCGAAATCCATCGGTTCGCTCAACCTCGGTAGTGTTTGGGGGCAATCGCTCCCAAGGCGAGTCCCAAGCCGTAATGCCTGTGCCTGTTGCTGTGAATTCTTTGCTGTAGTAGGGGAATCCTCCATCGACTCCAGAGCCGGTGACGTAGAGGCACCCAGAAGGCGAAGTGATGTGCGTGGTAGTAAATTCAACAATCTGGACAACATCCCAGCTGCCTTCGTTTTGGTAGCCCGCGAAATTTGCGACAAATGTAACGCCTTCGTTCCCGGGCTCTAGATTCCCAAACCACAATGCATTGTTGTTAAGTATCTGAATATTTCCTGTTCTGGCAGCGCTGAATTCAGGATTGGGTCGTTTCACCTTGTAGTAACTGAGTGCTGGCCCAAGCGCGAAGGCTGTGCCGTTTACGATGACCTGCGCGCTGACAGAGACTGTGGCGGGGTCGATTTCATCGCGCCAGTGAAAGTTCACGTTTGGTAGAACAGTTGGGAAACTTTCTGCAAGAAGTCCAATTGTGTGAAGGTAAGAATTGAACGCTTTGCTTGTCGGCACGCTCCAGGAAACGGTCGCCAAGGCTACGGTCACGCCCGCGTTTTCAAACTTCTCTTGACCTTCTAGCGTTGCCGTCAGTGCTACGTGAGCGCCAATCCAGTTGGTCGTCTTACGGTGGGTCAGGTCGTTCATCTCCTCGTAAACCCGCAGGCGCATCCGTTCGGCGCCTACATGAAACTCGTAGATGTAATTGTTCCATCCTGTGGCTCCGCGATTTTCGGGGTGACTTCACGCGTGGAGTGGTCATCGAGCAGAATGAAGATTCTGCCGTTCGCATCCGGCGTCTGCCCGAGAACCTCGATCGAAGTGGGCGGTACGGGCGTATCACCCAGATGCTTGGCAGTGGCCGAAACGGTGATCATCCACAACGATTGGCCCCCGACGTTATTGCCGTCAACCGTCGTCCCGCCCGTTCGCAATTCGACGCGGGTGGTCACATGGCGGTTGTCCTCGACTTCCTGAGTGCCAACTTCAGGCGGCTCCTCGTTTGCCCACATCGTGGTGAAATTTGTGTCCCAATGCATCAGAATCCAGGGTGCTTCTGGCATTTCATACGGCTCGATTTCCTCGCCATCGTATGCCTCCGTGAAGGGTTGGTCGCATGCTTCGTACCAGGAAACCCACGAGAGCCATCCCGGTGTGCCGGGCCCATCAGCCCAGGTGTTCTCCCAACTCAAGTAGTTCCACCCCGAGCAGGATTCGTAAGATCCGTTGTAATTGTCATCGGACCATTCACTGGACCTTTCCAAGTAAGAGCTTCCCGAAGCGGGCGTGAACACAGTACTCGCCAAGGACCACCCGTTCCAGGTCGTGTTGTGTTCGCCGGTGTCGTAGTCCAAGTTCCAACCTTCGCCGCTCCAACTGCGTGTCTGGTAGTCGGCGTGGTACGACACCCGTAACTGGTATGGCGTCTCCTGAACTTGCGCAACGGTCGCAAGGCAGGCGGAGAGCAAGCAAACCGACGAGCGAAGTAGTGATGAAAGCATGAGATTCCTTGATTGAGGTTGCTGAGTCCTCTCTTTCTATACCCCCCCCCTAGCCGCAGTCAATGCTTAACTGTAAGGCGCGCGTCTCAGCGACGCCGGCGGACCGGGACAAAGGCCAGGTCCACGCACAGCCACAGCGGCACGGCGAAGATCAGAATAGCCAGCACGCGATCCCAGCTCCATGCCAGGTAGGCGGACTGCATGGGAAAAATCGTGATCATGAGGTAGTTGCCGAACCGTGCGTGGCCCAGCAGCGACATCCCGCGCGGGTAACGCCGCCGAAACCCCACCCACAAGGCCATCAACCCGATGAGCGCCACGGCCAGTGTCACGGCGATGTTGACCGCGTACAGCAGATTCACCGAGACGGCCGGCGCCTCGGAGGGGCGCTCCCCGAAGACTTGATAGAGCCAGTGGGCGGCGGCCCAGAGAAAGCCGCAGCCGGTGTTGAGCGCCGTGCGGAAGGATTTCCTGGGTGAGGTGATCTCATGGACGAACCAGCCGGTGTAGAGCGGCACGATGCCCCACACCAGTTCCATGTGGAAGAACGGCGTGCGGATCAGCTCCCAAAACAGCGCCGCATAGGTCTGAAGCACCCGCGCGTTGTAGCAAGCCCACGGCCCGGCTCAACGGGAAATCGCGGCCGAGTTCCCGTTGCTGTCTGCAATCACGCGCCGGTCCCCCTTCTCATGTGGACTTAACCTGCCGGTTCCCCTAGAAAATGCAGCTCCAATGCGAAGGCATTCCATCCATCGAGCGCGGACATGGCACCCCTGCCTCCTCCTCCTGCTGGCATTGCTCTCCGTGACCTCCGAATCTTCCATGGCCCAGATCGTCCGGCACGTCGTGATCCAGCCGCAGGCTCCACGAATGGTGCAGCTTGCCGCGAGTGAGGTGCGTCGCTACGTGTATCTTCGAGCAGGTCTTCTTCCCGAGATTCAACGGACCGGGACGCCGGCATCGGAGTCTGTGGTGATTGCGATCAAG
>JAAUPT010000276.1 GCA_012032965.1 Nitrospira sp. | reverse complement strand
GGTCCGTGCTGTGCCTGCGACGATTATCGATGGCAAGCTGACATTCGTCGGCGTTCCCAGTCGGGAGAGTGCGGAAAAGGCCATTCAATTGAAGATCAAACAGAGAGAAGGGTAGGAGTGATGGACGAAGACGATAACGAGCTCCCGGATCTTCCACTCATTTCCAAGGGGCCTCCGCCGGATTGTCCAATTTGTGGCGATCCCATGTCGTTCATCGACGGCGACTGGGCCTGCGTCGACTGTAACGGCGAGCTATTAGGTCCGGAAACCGGGTAAAATACCCCGCCATGCTGCGGGTCATCACCGGTCGATTTCATCCTATCCTTGAATCTGCACTCGTCGATCATCTCACACGCGCCAAGCAACCGATCATCTTTGCGCCACTCGCGATCTTCGTTCCGTCCAAATCCCTAGCCGACCGTATTCGTACTCTTCTCGCCGTTGAACAGCGGACTCCGCTTTTGAATCTGCATGTGTTGACCTTTCATCAATTGGCCTTGCGGCTGGCTGGAGAGGTGTCCGCCACTCATGCGTTGCCGCGAGTCGTCGACGAGCTGTTCTTCGAGCAATTGGTTCGACACATTGTTCGCAGCAAGCTCTCCAGTCAGGCTCCGTTACAACGAGTTGGACAATCTGCCGGGACGTGGGGGCACTCTGGGCGACGATTCGTGATTTGAGGGATGCTGATGTCGATCCAAGTCAGGCGCTGCAAGGGTTGCGTGAAGGGTATTTCGAGGAAGAAGACCAGGAGTGGCTTGGTGCACTTGTTTCGCTCTATGCAGCCGTGAAGGAAGCAGGGAAGAGGCTGGGGGTCGGTACGCAAGACGATCTGGCCGAAGCGCTCATCCCTTTTGTCCCGGCCGCTTTGTTTCTCCAGTCGTTGAAGCACGTGTTCTACTATGGGTTCTATGACCTGACGCAGGTGCAGCTGTCTTTCTTTGAAGCCGTCGGCCGAACTAAGGACACCACCTTGTTTTTTCCACTGGAGAATGATCCGGTCTATGGATTCGCACGGCGATTTTTCGATCGTTATATCCAGCCGATGGTGAAGTCAGGGGAAGCGACGATCCGATTGGAACGAGGGCCATTTCAAGTAACAGAGCATCCCGTCCAGCTCACTATCAGAAGTGTGATCGGCGTGGAAGAGGAATTGGCAACAACTTGCCGCACGATCCTCGATCTGGTTGAAAACAACGGCTATCGGTTCGGCGAGATCGGGGTCACCGCGCGGGCACTCGATCCTTATAGCCCATCTCTTCAGTCGATCTTCGATCGGCATCGGATCCCCTTCCATACGACGGCGTCGCAGCCATTAGTTCACGAACCGATCTGCAAGCTCGTGCTGCAGCTGGTCTCCCTACGGTTGAATGATTTCTATCGCCCGTCAGTCCTCGACGTTGTGACGTCTCCGTTGTATGGCACGGATCTGACCGACGACCTGTCGGAGTCATATCGTCCCGAGCAATGGAAACTGCTGGTTCAAGCGCTACACATCACCCGTGGAGTCGAGGAGTGGAAGCGACTGGAGCAGGCGAGTCAGGCTGCATTGATACTTGATGGGGAGGAGAGCCTGATCGGTTCACTCGCGATTGCGCCGGAGGTGATCAGCCTGTTCTGGCAGATAGTCTCACAGCTCATGGAAGACTGTTCAACTCTTCCTTTGCGAGGCACGATCGGTCAGATGGTCGCAGCTTGTCGGATGTTCGTCGAGCGGCGGTTGCGGTGGCCGGATGCGGCGGAATCAACTGTTCAGAATCCTCAGTCTGACCACCGAACGATGATATGGGACGCTCTCGATCGTATCTGGATCACACTTCTGGAATTGGAGCCGCTTACCGAGGAGATGACCTGGGCTGAATTCGTCGAACTGCTGACACATACCTTCGAAAGGACGAGAACACCTCTTCATGACAGCTCATCTCAGGGAGTGATGGTGCTCGACGTGATGGCGGCTCGTGGGATGCCGTTCAAGGCCCTATTTGTCCTTGGTCTGAACGAAAAGGTGTTTCCGCGTTATATCCGGGAAGATGCCTTTCTCAGGGATCGCCATCGGCGCGTGCTCGACGCTACGCTTGGATTCAAGATCGACGAAAAATTGATTGCCTATGGAGAGGAGAGTTTGCTCTTCCACCTGCTCTGTCAAGCTGCCTCTCAGAGGTTGTATCTCTCCTATCAACGGGCCGATGAAACCGGACGGATGCTGGCGGCCTCTCCCTCACTTGAAGTAGCTCGCCGAGGGTTTGCCTTCAATGAACAACCGATCGATGTAGTACCGCGCCGCCTGACCGATCGAGTTGTGCAACGGCCGATGATCAAGCAGTTCCTACCACCTCATGAACTGATTCAGTGGTTGGCCATGAACGGGCAAGATCCAATCGACCTCGTACAGGCGCTCGGACGGGATGCCGATACGATTCGTCATGCGACGGTGGCGCTGGATCGCATCGAAGAGGAGGGCAAGACACTGAATCCCTTCGATGGGATGACCGGAGCGGTTGAATCCCATTGGGGACGGCTCATCGAACGGGGTGTTGCTCCCACGCCGCTCGAACGGTATGCGCGCTGTCCCTTCCAATATTTTGCCTCAGATGTGCTGCGACTCGAACCAACTCGTGTGTCGCTGTCGCAACAGCCGGATGCGGCACTGGTGGGCACGCTCTGTCACGCCACATTACGGCGGTGCTACGAGCGCCTTGTGCAGGCCGGGTGGCCGGCTGAACGTGTGACGGATCATGTGAAGCAACAGACGATCCGCATGTCGGTCGAACAGGCGGCGACAGAACTCGAATCGCAGCACCGGACAGGTCACTATCTCTTGTGGGAGCTGGCGAAAGAGCAGATCGTGACCCTTATGACGGCGGCGTTGGAGGCGGAGGAAGTGGAACAGACCGAGCATCCGTACCAGCCTATTGCGTTTGAAGTGGATGGGGAAGGGACGATTCCCGATGTCCTCGACGGAGAATTGTTGAAGATCCGTGGCCGGATCGATCGGCTGGATCGGAATCGGGATTCCGGCGCATTACGGGTGGTCGATTACAAGTTTAAAGTCGGTTCAAGTATGAAACCTGAGGACCGTAACCTAACCCAGTCCGCGGTCCGTGGGTATCGGCTGCAACCGCCGCTGTATAGTTGCCTTATTGTTCCCGGACAGACTACTCCGAGTCAGGTGCAGTTCCTGTTTCTTGCCCCCGGTTGGTCGGCGCCGATCAGTCGCTCGATGTTTGATGGGAAATCGTGGGCATCGGAGACCGGGAGCCTTATCCATCGCACGATCAAGGCCTTGATCGACGGAATCCGGGCCGGACGGTTTTTCATCATTCCGGACGGCTATTGCGACCATTGTGAATTTCGTGTCATCTGCCGAAGAGAACATGCCCCGACGTGGTGGAGAGCCTATCGCGCGGATGAACCGAAAGTCCTGAGAGCACTTCGCACGCAGAAGATTGCCGATGAGTAACGAGCTCTTGATACCGGATCGTGTGGCCCGACAGTCGGCTGAGACGACCTTCGATCGCAACGTGGTGGTCGTGGCCGGCGCAGGGACAGGGAAGACGACGCTGCTCGTCAACCGTCTCGTGCATCTGCTCATGAAGGATCCCCATCCAGTGCTGATCACGCAGGTGGTGGCCTTGACGTTCACCAACAAGGCGGCGACCGAGATGAAAGTGCGACTGCGGGAGCGGCTGACCGTCCTTGCCCATCCACAGGCCGATTCGATGCGAGCGAGTGACGGAGGGGCCGTATCAAGGAACGACCTCCAAGATCGCTATGGACTCAGCAGCGATGCGATTGCCGCTCGGGCTCAAACCGCGTTGCATGAGCTAGAAAAAGCTCAGATCGGCACCCTGCACAGTTTCGCAGCGCATCTGTTGCGACTCCATCCGCTGGAGAGCGCGGTCGATCCTGATTTCAAG
>JAAUPT010000275.1 GCA_012032965.1 Nitrospira sp. | reverse complement strand
TCCCAGCATTTTTCTTGCGAACACTGGGAAAAGCGCGCTCAGCGCACTACTTCCGAACGTGTGGAGAGCTGCGGTTCCGGTCAAGAGTAATAGCCCAGGTTGGGTGACCACACAATAGCGAAATCCTTCGACGAGATCCTGCAGCATTGTCGGCGTTGTTGCAAGCGATGGCGTGACTGCGGCAGGCTTGCCAAAACGGACCAGCATGAGGCACGCGGCCGAAATCACGTACGTCGCTGCGTTGAGGCATAAGACTTCCTGCGATCCGTATGCGGCAATGCCTAATCCACTCATGGCAGGACCAAAAATGATACCGAGGCTCGTGGTGCCCTGGAGCAACGCATTGGCGGCCGTGAACTGCGTTTTGGGAACGAACATGGGGATAGAGGCGGTGAGAGCCGGCCCGAACACCGCTGAGGCAACTGCGTGCAGAAGAACCAAAACGTAGAGCACCGATACCGTAAAGGAATCAACGGGAATTAGGCACGGAATCAACCCGATCAGCAGGGCACGTAGCAAATCGCTGGTGATCAGCAATACTTTTTTCGGGAGCCGATCGACATACACACCGATGATCGGCCCCAGAACGATCGGAGGAATGGTCTGCAGCAGCCCGATCACCGACGTTTTGAGCGGTGATCCAGTGACAGCATAGACGAACCACAGCAGGGCCAGCTTGGAGACACCGTCGCCGATTTGAGAGATGAGTTGTCCGGACCAGACCAGTCCAAAATCGCGCGTCAGGAGCAGTGGACGAGTCTCGACCTCAGTGATATCTGCTTTCTCCACTATGGTGGAAGAGCGAGAGAAGTGGCCTGAGCGGCCCTGCATCAGCCCTCGCCCTCCAGTCGAACCTTTTCGGTGTTTACGGCGCGTACCCCAGGCACTTGTCTAGCAGCCTCAGCAGCCTCGAGCGCAATGACCTGGAAACGGACCGTTCCGTTAAGCAGGACAACGCCGTCCTCCGTCTTCACCTCGAAATTGGCCGCCTTTAACGTGGCACTCTTAGAGAACCGTTCTTTAATCAAAGAAGTGAGGGCGTCATCCTGTTTCTTCAACAGGATTTTCGCCAGATCCTTCTCCACGGTGAGCTTGTTGACGACGTCTTTGACGCCGAGAACTTTCTGCGCCACATCCCTGGCGACGGCCTTTTCTTCTTCTGTCGAAACACGCCCGCTGAGGGTAATCGTTTGCTGATCGTCTTCAACTTCAATCTCGTAGTGGAACAACCTTGGGTCTCCCATGAGCGCGAGCTTGACCGAGAGGATCAGCGAACCCAACGTCTTCCTGAGCGCCGGCTCCTTCTCTTTTATTTCACGGTCAGGTGGAAGGTCGGCCTTCATAGTCGGAGCGGTCGGAGACTGCGGCTTGGTTTCCGATGCCGGTTTCGATGGCGCAGGGTGACTGTCGGCTCCCGCCGGCGCTTGTGACGAACCGGCTACAGGTTTTCCGATACACCCTCTTTGTGCTCTGTCGTTGCCTCACCCTTCGTCTTAGGCGCCACGGGTGGCGTGTGGTTTCGCTTCTGGCACCGGTTTCGGTGCGGTCGACTGACTGTCGGTCGTAGGTTTTTCGGCACGACCTCTTTGTGTTCCGTCGAGGCGTCACTCTTCGGCACGGGAGCGGCCGGGAGCTGCGGCTTCGCTTCTGGCGCCGGTTTTGGGACCGCAGGGTGACTGTCGGACTCAGGATTTTTCGGCGCGACCTCTTTGTGTTCCGTCGCCTCTTCGTTCTTTGGCGTGGGAGCTGTTTGAGACTGTGGCTTAGCGTCCGATGCTGGTTTGGGCGGCGCAGGGTGACTGTTGGCTCCCGCAGGCGCTTGTGACGAACCGGCTACAGGTTTTTCCGATACACCCTCTTTGTGCTCTGCCGACGTATCACTCTTCGGCGTCGGTGTAGCGGACGGCTGTGGCTTGATTTCTACTGCCGGTTTGGGTGGTGCAGATTGGCCATTGGAGGCTGCCGGAGACTGGGATTCCCCGGAAGATGCAGGCTTCTCCGACCCACTTTCTTTTTCGTGGGCATTGGACGCTTCAGAGTGCATACCCATCGGCCAGACCAAGAATAGACTCAGAATCAGAACGATGAGCGCTGGTGATGGCTTAGTCATCGCGCGATTCCTCCTCGTGAACGTCATACCTTGAAGGCACCCACGCATTCTAACTCCCTGTTGCTTCCCTGTCATCTGCATAGGCCACCGCACAGCCCCCTGTTCATCAGGGGGCTGTCCAGAATTCTGGCTAATGGCTTTGGAACTATTCCCGACGAGACCGTTCGGTGTGGATCTACGTCTGAGCGGGGCTGGTTTGGGGTGGAAATGGGCCACCCGCGGCAACTGTTACACCTTGTGCGTGCGATTTATAGAAGCTGAAGAGCCATGCGGTAGCGGCTGTCATCAGAAGAATAGCGCTGATACCTCCTAAGCTTGCAGCAGGTCCGATCGTATCCGCAGCCCAACCGAATCCCGCCATTCCAGCCATCGACGACGCCATCCCTCCTGTTGCAAAACTTGTAAACACTCGGCCGAGGAGATGCGCTGGCGTTAGTTCTTGAAGCATCGTCCACACCAACGGCGTGAACATGGCCGTGCTCCCTCCGATCACCGCGATCAAGGCTCCCGCAGCCACAGGAGCATCAAAGAAACCGAGCGCAGCCACAGCAATACCCCCGATCGCGAGCGCGCCGGACATGAAGCGCAAGCGCCAAGGGACATCTCCTTGTGTAATCGAGGTGAGAACAAGGGAGGCCAATAGCATTCCGATGCCAAGCGCCGACCAGAGCCACCCCAGTTGGATCGGACCCACTCCAAGCACCTCTTTCGCAAAGACGGGCAACAAAAAGATGAAGGCGCTAATGCCGACGCTATAGAGGGTGGCCGTCAACATAAGGAGCATGACGGTCTTTTGTTCGACAAACACGAAGCGAAAGCCTGCCAGCAAATCGCTGGTGATGCCTTCCGTCAAGCCTTTGCTCGCAAGACGCACATGATCGAGCGTTTCACGCACCCGAATGGGGAATATGCACAGCGCGGAGACAAAGAACGTCGCTGCATCAACATAGAGCACGTTTTGTGCTCCGATGAGCGCAATGCCAAGACCACTGAGGGCAGGGCCCACCAGGAGTCCTACGTTCGTTGTCGTTTGCATCAGAGCATTGGCGGCAACAAGGCGATCTTTGGGCACGATCAGTGGAACGGCAGAGGTCAAAGCCGGTCCAAAGACGGTCGAGAAGATGGCTGTGGCGAATACAAGGACATAGAGCCGATCGAGCGTCAAGGCCTCCATGGCATAGAGTACCGGGATCAAGAGAACCATCAGAGTGCGAAGGAGATCGACCCCGATCATAACCGGCTTCTTGCGAACACGATCCAAATACACACCAATTAGTGGACCAAACAGCAGGGGTGGGAGAGTTTGAAGCAACCCGACCACCGCCATTTTGAGTGCCGATCCGGTCAAGTCGTAAACAAACCAGAGCAACGCCACTTTGTTAAGACTGTCACCGATCTGTGAAATCGTCTGACCCGCGAACAAGAAGCCAAAGTCTCTCGTCTTGACGAGCTCCCAGCCTCGCCCACGGCTTGGGGTTGAGCGGGTTTCCATAGAATCAGCAGTCGCTTCAGACATGTCGGCCTCGTCCAAAAACTTTGTGCGACTCGTTCTTCAAAGACCCATTATTGGACCGTCCGAATGGCATGCTTTGTGTGGCTTGCACTGCTCCATCTTCAAGCAGCAGTCGTTCATACAGCGCCACATAGTCACGGGCCATCCGATCCGCCGTAAACCGTTCGTCAAAGGCAGCCCGGCACTGCTTTCGATCAATGAGGGGAACTTGACCCACGGCATCCACCATTTCGTCAATGGTGTCGCAAATAAAGCCCGTGACCCCGTGGTCGACAATTTCCGGGATTGGAGCCGCGCCGATAGGCT
>JAAUPT010000017.1 GCA_012032965.1 Nitrospira sp. | reverse complement strand
AGAAATTCATGCTCTAGCTTCTGTTCGACCCCTGCTTTTGCTTGCCGACCTCATATACGAACACCTGCTTATGAGCGCCCTGTCTATCAGGGCGGGATTCTTTACTCCAACGTAGGATGGTGCTCCAAAGCGCGTGGGGCTAGCTTGAGACCTGTCGGGCATTGAAGCGAGTTCCCATAAAAAGGAGGTTCGATATGAAGCTCTTCTTAGTTGGCTGTGCGCTGATTCTCGGTGCCGGTGCCTTGGGTTGTGCCGAGCGACCCTACGTGATCTGTCGTGGCGAGGCGTACTGTACGGCTCCCTTGACCCATGACGAGGCAATGCACGCCGCGCAACTCAAGAAAGCCTGGGGAGACGATTCCTTATACGTCCGCCCCGGTCAATAGAAGTGCAGTAGGAGAGGCTACCAGGTAGTTTGGTGGCCAGCCTACGGATCTCAAAATGATGGATTAGGTTCTCAATTGATACCGTTCGGCAGGAAAGGCCTGTTGTGGTCGTTGTCTAAAAGTGAGGCCCATCTGGCCTCACTCACATGAAGATGGGGCGTTTTTCCAAAGCATACCAGGGATGGGTTCGAATGCGCTTTGCCTGCGATTAATCATGGCTTTCCCCCTCATTCCCCTCGTTAAGTGATGTTCGGCCTTGTGTAGAGACTAGATCTCTTTCGGCCTTAGAAGTGGAACGCCTCCTGCATTGCCCCCATACGTAGCTCGTGCGGAGCAGATCTATCGCAGCCTACTGACGCAACTCTTTGTCCTCCAGCTAAATAGCTCGCTCGACGACATTCGACTATCAATCATGATTCATTGAACAGGAGCATGTATGAAAATCGCGCAGATCGCACCGTTATGGGAAAGTGTGCCACCGCAGCGTTATGGTGGAACAGAACGGATCGTTTCCTATATCACCGAGGAGCTGGTACGTCAGGGCCACGATGTGACCTTGTTCGCCAGCGGTGACTCCATAACCGCGGCGCAGCTGAGAGCAGTCTGTCCGCAGGCATTACGTCTGAATACTGGGATCTTCAATCGTGATGCTCCACAGGTGTTGTTACAGGAATGGGCATTCGGGGCCATGGCGAAAGAATTCGATCTGATCCATTCGCACTTGGATTTCCTCGGATTCTCAACTGCGCGACGGTGTGGGACACCGGTGGTCACGACTTTGCACGGACGACTGGACCTGCCAGAACTCGTACCAATTTTTCGTGAATTTGCCGAGATGCCGTTGGTCTCGATCTCTGAGTCCCAGCGCCGCCCACTTCCCTCCTCCAACTGGGTGGGAACCGTGCACCACGGCTTGCCAGACCTCTATCGTCCGCATTACGAACCAGGCCAGTACCTGGCCTATCTCGGCCGCATCTCTCCGGAAAAGCGTCCGGATCATGCCATTACTCTGGCCAAACGGGTCGGGATTCCACTCAAGATGGCGGCGAAGGTCGATCCAGCCGATGAGGCATACTTCCGTGCCGAGATCGAGCCGATGATGCGCCATCCCTTGATCGAATTCGTGGGCGAAATTACGGACGAAGAAAAAGATGAGTTTATCGGAAACGCGATTGCGCTGGTGTGCCCGTACGATTGGCCTGAACCTTTCGGGATCGTGCTAATCGAAGCGCTGGCGTGCGCCACGCCGGTGCTCGCGTATCGCCGTGGATCGATTCCTGAAATTATCGAATCCGGAGCACTGGGTTCATCAGTGAGACACTCGAGGAGATGATCTCCACGGTGACCAACTTGAGGACGATCGATCGTCGTGCCTGCCGCGAGTCGTTTGATCTTCGTTTCACTGCGAAGCGGATGGTGAGCGACTACTTGAAGATTTACGAGGAAGTGGTGCGCGATAACCAGTTCGCCTTCTCCTCACAGTTACGCATAGACGCGCAAAGCTCCATGCCTCTGTAGGAGTGATGGGGATGCCAGTGCGGTTCGGCGGCTTTGGGCAAAGAACATGGGCTTGGATCTTGTATTGTGCTTGCGGGCTGACAACGCTTTGACAGGCTCAAACGAGTCAGGAGTCTTTCGTCCTGCAGCGCTCAGTCTACGCTCCACTTGAGGCCACTTTCTCCGCAATCCCTGAAGTGAGTGTCTGATAGAGCTTGCGCTGTTTAGCAGCCATTATCAGAGAACGACCAGGATGAAATGAAAAATCTGGACAAGTGTGAAGGGGAGGCGACGCCTTCACCAGTAAAACCAGTCGTCCCCTGCTTGAATCATACAACGTGCCACATCAACCAAGCTCAACTCGGTTTTCGTTTTCTCCTGCGTGTTACTACGGTCTGAAAGTCGCAACCAATCTACCTTTAACTTATAGTTGTGGTGCTGCTTCTCATCCCTCACGGTGAAGGTGTGATACAGACTCGGGTTAGATTCTTCCGTGATGACACAGCCGGGAAATTTGCTCTTGAGATAGGCTCTAATGACAGTAAGATTCTTCTTAATAAATTGTTGCTCTGTCATGAGCTCTAGGGTCGAGTCACTTTGTAGCATGCGGCTATGCCGAACAAAAAGAATACGCCAAGGTGTTGGGTCCAATGTGTATGGTCAAGGTCATTATTGCCGTCATCGCTAAGTTGACGGGTTCTATCATTACATGATCGGAAAAGCTAAGCAAGACGAACCACTTTTCGATCGTAAGCACGACCGAGACAATTACGGATGTTGATCGCGCATCAAATGAAAAGAGCCATGGGCATGATCTTGTATTGTACATGCGGACTGATAATGGTGTGGGAGTGTTTCTCCACCGCGCTGAAGTCGGTCAGAATGATCCTGCACCGCACATGTCATGATTCCTGGAATATCGAGACAACCGTAATAGGATGGCTGGCGGGGAGGAAGGTTGACGAGACCAGCGCGCCTCATGGGGTGGATGACGGGTTTCGAACCCGCGACCTCCGGATCCACAATCCGGCGCTCTAACCAACTGAGCTACACCCACCACGAGGGATCAAGGAACGATGATACTAACAAAGGGCTGATTGTCGTCGCAACCGGCTTGTATCACCCTCTAGCATCGAAGGCGGCCTGCATTTCTGCAAGAATGGCGGCGACGGTCGCCGGCGGGTCGGCTGCATCACGAATGGGACGGCCAATCACGAGATAGTCCGCACCGGACACGATCGTTTGCGTGGGAGTGGTGGCCCTGGCATGATCATCAACTCCTTTGCCAGTCGGTCGGACACCCGGCGTCACGATGGCAAAGCGCGACCCAACCTTCTGCCGGATAGCCGAAGCTTCTTCGCCAGACGCCACAACGCCATCACAGCCCACGTCGGAGGCTAGCAGTGCCCTAGCGGTGACAAGGTCCTGGACCGTCCGCTGGATCCCCATGTCTCGAAGATCCTGCCCATCGAAATTCGTGAGCACCGTCACGGCGAGCAGCTTGAGCGATGAGCCCTCCCGCCCTTGCACGGCAGCTGTGAGCGCCTTGCGATTCGCATGGATTGTTAAGAAATCCACTCCCATCGCCGCAACCCGATTTGTCGCTCGGCGGACCGTTTCCTCGATATCGAGAAACTTCAGGTCGAGAAACACCCGCATGCCTCGCTCGACAATCCGCTTGACCATGTCAGGACCTGACGCGGTATACAGCTCAAGGCCGACCTTGACGAAGGAGATGTGGCCCTGAAGTCGGTCCAACAGCCCATCCGCTTCTGCCGTGGAAGGCACATCCAACGCAAATATTAGTCGGTCACGTGCAGCAATCTTCACCATGCCCATGCTCCTTCTTCCGGCCGATCCTTGACGATCGGCGAAGCCTTATGATACAAGTCAACTTCTTTTTTACAGGAGTATTCAATGCCTCAGACCCACAAATCGACCATCCGACGAGCTCGCCAAACTGAGCGACGACATGAGCGAAATCAGGCCACCGTTAACGCGGTGAAGACGCTCATCAAGAAGGTTCAGTCCGCTGTGGACGGGAAAAAGCGGATGAAGCCAAAACAAGTCTGCAGGCAGCCACCTCGGCGATTGGAAAGCTGTCTCGAAAGGCGTGCTTCATCGGAATACTGCATCCCGTCGGATTTCTCGTCTGACTCATCGTGTCAACGCGCTGTCTGGTTCCGGCTCTTAATCGTTCGAACGTTCGACACCACACGCGTGAGCGCTCGTTTCGGTGGAGCCTTGGGCTGCTTAGCCAAGTCGGCCTGTCTGCTCGCATTCTCCTCGCAGAGTTTCAACAGCAGGCCTTCCAACACCATTCGTGGACGACTGCCACTCCCTCCTTTGAGCTTAGCATCGGTGTCTAGAAAGAGCCGCAGTGCTTGCTGAAGATGCGCTTCAGAAAACCGTTCAAGAAAATGGCGCACCTTCCGTGGATCCATGCGCAAACTCCTAGCTGCCTCCCCTTCCCGACCGCCATTGGCCAGCGACTCTTTGACTTTCCAGAGTCGTCGATACTGCCACACAAGGGATCCAAGAATGCGAAGAGGGGCTTCTCCAGCTTCAAGGTTACGCGCTAAGATCGAGAGAACTCGTCCTCGATCGCCCTCAGCGATCGCCAGCGTCAAATCAAACACGGACGCGCCCGGATCGACGCCACGGAGCAGGTGGACATCGGCAACCGTGACTGAACGATTAGACGGCACGTACGAAGCCAGCTTCTCCAATTCTCGTCGCAGTCCATAGAGGGATGCTCCGCACGCTTCCTGCAGTACTTGAGCCGCACGTTCCTCAAGCTGCAACCCCACCCGTTCTGCTTCGCGCATAATCCAGGAAGGCAACTGAGCATCACGGAGCGGCGAACAATCGACGACAACCGCCGCCCGCGTGAGGGCTTGGGAGAATTTCAGTCGGCCATCCAACTTCGGGCTTACAAATACCAGCGTCGTGGACTCCACCGGATTCTGCACACAGTCGAGCAGCAGCTCGCCTTCCCGAGCCGTCAGTTTTTCCGCTGACTTCACCACGACCAACCGCCGTGGGGCAAAGACGGGGACGGCTGCCACACTATTTCGAATATCGCTTCCGCTCGCTTCATCGCCATAAAACAGTTCGCAATTGAATTCATCTCCGTCACTCCCAACCACTGCGCGCTTGAGAGCCGCGATCGCATGATCTCTCAGCAAGTCTTCTTCCCCAACGACAAGATAGAGCGATCCTGGTGCCTGCTGTTTGAGCGCCACCTCCAGTTGCACATGGTTTACCGACGAGGCCATCGACCAACACCTATCATGCTATTGAGGCTCAGGATCCTGTACGGGCGCTTGTTTTTTCAGGTCGCCTGTTTCAAGCTGTAACAGAAATCGCGCCGCCAGGTCGGCTGCCACAAAGCGACCCGCCTGCTCCACCGCCCGATTTTGCAGCGCGCGATTGAATTGAAGGTCGGGCGTCACAAAGAACTCCGACGCTCCTTTTGCCAGCTGTCTCCAGACTACTTTCCTGGACCGAACGTCTTCGACCTGAACCAAGACGACCACCTCAGTCCGACTTTCTAGCGTCGCCGTTTGAGAAAAACTGAGCGTCGGCACGATGACCGACAAGATCTGCCCAGTCAGCACCAGATCCGCTGCTTCGGATTCGGGAACGACCTGCGCTCCACTCCCAGCGGAAAATTCATCACGAAAGTAATTAGTGTATCGCATTTCGAGGTTCGGCTCGAAGCTGTTGTTGAGCAACGTCCGGATGATGAGGCGTGGTGGCGGTTCATTCGAGGTCGAGGCAACAGCTCCTCCGATGGTCGGGCCGGGGCCGTCGACTCTGAATTGATAGCCGCAAGCGACGATCGTCGAAGCAATAAGTGCTGAGATGAACATGCTGAGGATAAAAACAACCGGCTCGCTTCTCTCATGACTCCCTCTCTTCTCAACACTCAGCACTCAGCACTCCTAGACGACAAAGTTGAACAGCTTTTTGTCGACGTAAATCACCTTCTTCGGCTCCTTGCCCTGCAACCACTCTGCCGCTTCCGCACGGGCCAACCGTTCAATATCTTCACGCACTGCCTCGGTCGGCACCTCAATTTTTGCCCGGAGCCTCCCATTGACTTGAATAGGTATGGTCATGTGTTCGCCTACTGTCATCGCCGGATCGAACGTCGGCCACGGCTGTTGCGAGACGCTGGGGTGATGCCCAAGCAAGCCCCAGAGCTCCTCGGCGAGGTGTGGCGCAAACGGTGAGAGCAGCAAGACAAATGGCTCGATGACAGCTCGGGGCCGCGCCTGGGCTTTGGTCATCTCGTTGGTGAAAATCATCATCTGGGAGATCGCCGTGTTGAAACGCAGGGCTTCGATGTCCTCCGTCACTTTCTTGATCGTCTGATGGAGCAGACGCTCGTGGTCGAGGCTGGGCGCGGTCGGGACGACGGAGCTAGACAGTCGACCTTGCTCGTCGACCATCACTCTCCAGACTCGGTCCAAGAACCGCGTCACTCCTTCCACACCTCTGGTGCTCCAAGGTTTCATCGCTTCGAGCGGTCCCATGAACATTTCGTAAAGTCGCACAGCATCCGCGCCGAACTGGTCGATCATCTCGTCTGGGTTGACCACGTTCCCGCGCGATTTCGACATCTTCTGATTATCTTCGCCCAGCACAATGCCCTGATGTACCAACTTCATGAATGGCTCGGGCGTGCTCGTCACCCCGATGTCAAACAAGACTTTGTGCCAGAATCGCGCATACAGGAGATGCAGAACCGCATGCTCGCTGCCGCCGATGTAGAGATCCACGGGCATCCAATAGCGTTCTTTCGCTGGGTCGAGCAGGTGAGTCGAGTTCTTGGGATCGATGAATCTCAGGTAATACCAGCAAGAACCGGCCCACTGCGGCATGGTATTGGTTTCTCGTCTTGCCGGTTTGTTCGTGACAGGATCGGTCGTCGTCAGCCACTCGGTCAAGTTCGCTAATGGGCTTTCGCCTGTCCCCGATGGCTTAAAGTTGTGCGTCTCGGGCAACACCAGAGGCAGCCGCTCTTCCGGAAGCGGACGTGCGTCCCCGTCCACCCACACGATTGGGAACGGTTCACCCCAATACCGCTGTCTGGCAAACAGCCAATCGCGCAGCTTGTAGTTGACCGCTTGTATGCCCTTGCCCTGCTTTTCAAGCCACTCGGTGATTTTGGGGATTGCCTTGTCCGGCGTGAGTCCGTTGATCGAAAAGGCGTCATCGCTCGTCGCTGAATTTACCACCGTCCCGCGATTCGTCTCAGTGAAGGCCGCCTCCTGAACGGTTCCCCCGGCAATGACCTCTCGAATCGGGAGCGCATATTGCCGTGCGAAGGCCCAGTCCCGTTCGTCATGGGCGGGCACAGCCATGATCGCACCGGTCCCGTAACTCATCAGGACATAATCCGCGATCCAGATCGGCAACTGCTCTCCGTTCACGGGGTTGACGGCATAGCCACCCGTAAACACACCGGTCTTTTCTTTTTCCAACTCTTGCCGTTGTAAATCACTTTTCTTGGCCGACGCCTCACGGTAGGTCTGAACGGCAGTTTTCTGCTTGTTACTCACAACCACATCAACGAGCGGATGCTCCGGCGCCAAAACCATATAGGTCGCACCGAACAACGTATCCGGCCTGGTCGTGAATACGCGAATCGCACCCTTCTGATCGGCCAGGGTGAAGTCCACCTCTGCGCCGACCGACCGGCCGATCCAATTTTTCTGCATTTCCAACGTACTGGTGGGCCAGTCAACCAGCTTCAAATCTTCCAGCAATCGATCGGCATAGGCGGTAATCTTCAGCACCCCATTGACGCATCGGCTTGCGAATCACATCAAAACCGCCGACTTCGCTCTTGCCATCGATGATTTCCTCGTTCGCCAGTACCGTGCCGAGCGCTGGGCACCAGTTCACGGGAACTTCCGCCACATAGGCTAATCCTCGTTCAAAGAGTTTCAGGAAAATCCATTGTGTCCAACGATAGTACTGGGGGTCGGTGGTGCTAAGTTCCCGCTCCCAGTCATATGAAAGTCCGACGCGCTTCATCTGGCGCTTAAAAGGTGGCGATGTTTTCGGTAGTCGTCTTTGCAGGATGAATTCCGGTTTTCACGGCATACTGTTCAGCCGGCAGACCGAATGCGTCCCAGCCCATCGGATGCAGCACGTTGAACCCTCGCATCCGTTTGTACCGTGAGACAATATCGGTAGCGGTGTACCCTTCCAGATGGCCGACGTGGAGCCCAGAACCGGATGGATAGGGAAACATATCGAGGCAGTAAAATTTCGGCCTCGATAAATCATCGGAGGCTTTGAATGGGCGGTGTTGCTCCCAATAAGCCTGCCATTTCGATTCAATGGCGTGATGGTCGTAGGTCTTGCTCATGGTCCAGAAGAGTATAATTGACGGGCTCACACACCCGCTCAGGGACTGGGGACTCTATCACAGACTGTATGGAGCAACAAGAATCGGGACTGCGTCTCGGTGTGGACCAACCGGCTGGTCTGAACCGCGATCAGCCGGCGAAGGTCGAGCAGATCTAGAAGTGATACCCAACCCCGAAAACAAAGTGATGGAGTTGTGAGAGTGCGGTGATGCCGAAGTGATTCACATTGGCTTGCCCGGCCAGATCGATGCGACCGTAGTTGTATTTCCATTCGCCGAACACTGAGATATGTCCCGTCAACCGATATCGAAGACCGACCTGGGTGTTCAGGCCGTATCCCGTGTTCGACTGCGAGTAGTTCGCCGGACTACCCGAGGCGGTGAGTTGTTCTTGATGGAGAAAGAACACTGCCGGACCGATTCCAGCGTAGGGTTCGAACGATCCGGCTCGGTACCGCACCAGGACGAGCGGCGACACCACTACGATTCGGTTTGTCGCACCCGGTTCGTCCTGCTGAATTGTACCGATCCCAGGGGCATTCAGAGTCAGACGCTGTGCGGGCCGATGGGGGGTGGTGACAAAGGCCTCGAGCTCCACACCCAGCCAAGGTAGCGAGTTGAAGTAATGTCCGATCTTGGCGCCGTACATGATCGAGCGGTTCAACTGAACGTTCGAAATGGAAGTTCCCTCCGGAAGACCTACGAAACTCGGGTCGTTCACCCGCCCACGTACCGTATCCGGAGCGAGAGTCGCTCCAACCATGCCGGAGACATAGGTCTCGGCAAGAGCTGGAGGAGCCGAGCCAACACTGAAGGCCATCGCCATACAGAAAACCATGCTCTTGGACCGTCGTAGTGCTTCCCCAACGTTCGTGCTCATCGGGTGATCTCCTTGGATGATCAAGCGAATTACCGCTTGCAGACTAGAACCTCAGCAGGCATCCTGACTATTCTGCAAAGGTTGAGGGAGATACCCTGAAGGGGATATGGGACTGTACGCGACTCAGATCTTTCCCCGACTGATGGATTGGGTCATGGCTCGACCGGCATTCTCGCAACTGCGAGAAGCGCTGTTGCAGCCGGCTTCTGGAGAGGTACTGGAGATCGGGTTCGGTACAGGTCTCAACCTCTGCCATTACCCAGCCACGATCACTCGCCTTTCGATCGTTGATCCGGCAATTCTGCTCCCACTGAAGGTCACGCACCGCATGGCTGCGGCGCCGTATCCGATCCAGACCCGCCATGTCACGGCGGAGCAACTGCCGTTTCCTGACAGAGAATTCGATACCGTCGTCAGCACCTGGACGTTCTGCACAATTACCGATCCAGTGCTCGCGCTGCGAGAAGTAGGACGAGTCCTCAAGCCGGGGGGTAGATTTCTATTCTTGGAACACGGCCGGAGCGATGATCGAAAGGTCGCTGTGTGGCAAGACCGGTTGAATCCCATTCAGAACGTGATCGGTTGCGGGTGCAACCTCAACCGGCAGATCGATCAGCTGATCACCCAATCCGGCCTCACGATCGCTCACCTTGATCGATTTAGCATGCAGGGTGTGCCAAGATTGGCTGGCGAGATGTATCGAGGCACAGCAGTCGGCCAAGCATTAGCTTGACGGCCGACCGTTCATCAGCGGGGCGAAACCCGTAACGGAGAAATACTTCGGAAGCGGAGTCGGCGGCAAGTGCGAACTCGACTTGGCGCTGTGAACCAGATACGCCACACCAAATTCTTTCGCGGCCATCAGACAGCCTTCGTCGTCATCCATGAACAACGAGCGTGTCGGGTCAAAGCTCAGCAATCGTTGGCAGTTTGGCCAATACTCCGGTCGCATCTTGAGATAGCCGATCTCAAACGCGTCCACAATCCGATCCACATACCGATCCAGACCAGTCTTGGCAACTTTGACCGACACACCGGTTTCATGGGCATTCGTCACAATTGTCACGCGTTTCCCTAGTTTCCGGAGGGACCGTAGAAACTCCTCTGCACCGGGTAGAAAGCCGATCATATGATCGAGCTCCTTGTGCATCGCCACCACATCAATACCGACCTGCTTGGTCCAGTAGTTCAGATCCGTCCACGCTAATTCGCCTTCAACCGACCGATACATCGCCATGAGACGATTTCGAGCTTCCTCACATGAGAGACCGTGGAGCGTCGCGTATCGACGCGGCAATTCTTCCTCGAAAAAGAAGTTATCGAAATGGCGGTCGAGCAACGTGCCGTCCATATCAAGCAGCACATCGTCGATGTGGGACCAGTCGGGAGGACACTGCGCCATACGGTAAAGTATAGCCGAACGCTGGCTGGAAGACGAGACGAGTTGTGTTTGAGAAAAATCCTATGCTACGGTCCGTCGAATCATGCCACGCACAAAATCAGACCCCCAACAGGAACCGACCCTGCCGGTGTTGCCACAAGAAGGCAGCCCACCTCCGCTCGTTGCCATCATCGGCCGACCAAACGTGGGGAAGTCGACATTGTTCAACAAGATCTTAGGCGCAAAAATCGCCATTGTGGATGATGTCCCCGGCGTCACACGCGACCGCAACTATGCCGACGCCACCTACCGCAATAGAAAGTTTCGGCTAGTCGATACTGGGGGGCTCGATCTCTCGGCATCAGACAGTATGTTGACCTTGATCCGACGGCAGTCGGAACTGGCGATTGCCGAGGCCGATATCCTCATTGCACTCCTGGACGGGCGTTCGGGTTTGACCCCCCGGACCATGAAGTCGTGCGGCTCCTGCGCGGCGTCACGAAGCCGCTCTTCTATGCCATCAACAAGATCGATACACCCAAATCAGAGCCCTTACTCGCCGACTTCTACCAATTGGGCACCGACCAGCTCTACCCTGTGTCGGCCGAACATGGCCTCGGGGTTGCCGAGTTGCTGGATGCCATCTATCCACTTCTTCCGTCGGTGGACGATTCCGATCAGCTGCAGCAGCTGCCCCGTGTTGCCGTCGCGGGACGCCCGAATGTCGGGAAATCCACGCTCGTGAACGCGCTACTGGGAGAAGAACGGGTCGTTGTCAGCAATATTCCAGGCACGACACGTGACCCCATCGACTCACTGGTCACCTACCAGGATCAGCGCTACATCTTCACCGACACGGCAGGGATTAGACGGCGCGGCAAGATCGATCGTGGCGTGGAAGGCTACAGCGTACTCCGATCGCTCCGTGCCATCGGTCGGTCAGACATTGCGGTCCTGCTCTTGGATGGCGTGGAAGGCGTCACAGAACAAGATACCAAGATTGCCGGGGCTATTCTCAAGCAAGGACGCGCCTGCATCCTGTTGATCAACAAATGGGACCTGCGGGCCGGGGATGAGAAGGCTCGAGAAGAGTACGAACTCGAGTTCCGTCGCCGATTTCCTTTTCTGACATGGGCTCCGATCCTGTATGGTTCCGCCATCAAACCCGAATCCCTCCGTCGTCTCTTCCCGCTCCTCAACGACGTGCACACCATGTTTACCAAACGCGTCCCCACCGGAACCTTGAATACCTGGCTGCAGAAGATTCTCGCCATCCATCCGTTACCAGCTCGTAAGCATAAGCCGTCGGCTATGACGAAAGCGGCCTTTATCACGCAGGTAGGCGGACATCTCGTGCCGGCAGAAGGTGAATAGCCATGCGTTCAAGGG
>JAAUPT010000274.1 GCA_012032965.1 Nitrospira sp. | reverse complement strand
CTGATAGACGTTAGTGCCTAGAACAACTGCGAATACGGCTGCGGCCAGGCCACCTGCCCATGCAAGTGCGGCTGGGCGACGGAACCATGTGAGCCATGACGCAGGGTTCCTGTCAGTTGTTGAGCCCGTTTCCTGTACAGACAGCAAGAGCCTACGGCGCACCACAGGATCAGCCAGTAATTCCTTCAGTGCCTGTTCGTCACCAAGCGAGTTGAAGAGTTCTTGGTCTTGTAGCGCCGCGCTGTAGAGCTGTTGCTTTTCTTCAGGCGTCAACGTGTCGGCTGCAAAGCCACCAAGCAGCTTCTCTAAATCATGTTCGGACATAGTCACCGCACCGTTATTCCCAACTTCCGCCCATAAACGCCAACAATTGTTTTCGGCACCGCAAGTCCCAGGTATAGATTGTATTGATCGAGGTCTGATTCATCAATTTCTGAATCTCCGGGAAGCTCTTGCCTTCCAGCTTCCATCTGAACAACTCCCGGCAACGTTCTCCGAGTTGGGCAATGGCGGCGAGCAGCCGATCAACGCGTTGTTTCTGGTCGAGTTGAGTGACCGGATCGTCGCCGGTATCGGCAAGCGGCAGTTTCTCGATCGATTCCTGATCGTACTCCCCGCGCCTCAAGGCTTTCCGATGGGCATCCAGCATCTTGTATCGAAGCACTTGAAAAGCAAGAGGGACCAGTTCCGTCAGCTCGCGAACCGTTGGGTACTTATCATGGAGGACTGTCAACACGTCTTGGGTGAGGTCCTCGGCAGGATCCCTCGATACACGTGATGTCGCGAACGCGAGAATCCTTTCGCGAAGGGTGGCTAGTATCTGCTCACGGTCCATCTTTGCCTAGTGACTTGCCGGGGGTGTCAAGAGCTCTCCGAGTGAGCGGAATCCAAGCCCAAGCCCCCTGCACACTTCAACTTGCCGATCAAAGCGATTCGTTGTGCAAATCATCCTGCTCAGCGTACTCAGTCCTACCCGCCCCCAAGCTGCCACGTGGAAAACGGACAGTGGGTAGTCCGTCCCAAAGAGGAGACGCGATTGAAGGTCTGGCTGATGTCGTAGATGTAGGAGCATCTTCAACCGATGAGGCTGGGTAAGAGCTGAAATGTCGGCATAGAAATTTGGATAACGTTGGCGTAGTTCCTGGAAAGTTGGAAGAAACTTTTCATACAGCATCAGGCCATAACTGCAGGCATGGGCAGCGATCACGGTCACACCTTCATCCAAGGCCAGGCGGAGTCGGTTGGGATCCCCAAGGGACTGATCCTTCCCGATCAGGCTGAATTCGTAGCCGACATGGCTTAAGAAGGGCAACTTCCGTTGGGCCAGTGTGCGGTAGAACGGGACGTACTTCGGATCAGCTGGATCGAAGTGCTGGGCGTTGGGGAGGACTTTGATCAGGACAGCCCCGGCATCGGCACAGCGATGAACTTCGTCGATGGCATCTTCTCGCTGCGGATTGACGGATGGACCTGCCAAAAAGATATCCGGGTTGGCGTTTACAGTCTTGAACACGTAGTCGTTGCTGACCAGAAAGTCGGTGTGCTGGCGATTAAGCAGACCGGTTTGATCGTAGAATCCATCCATGCCAAGCAGCACCGCCTTCGAAACATGGCGTGAGGCGCGTAACTCCATGATGAGGTCGTTCAGATATTGCCGATTGGCCTCGTGTGGATGGGCCGGTGAGAGGTCGTGTTTCCAGAGGAGAAAACGGAACAACGGACTGCGAAGGAGTTTCGGCGAGATGTAACAGCCGTTGTCACCGTCGGGCAACGCCGCGAGATGAACATGGCAGTCGATGAGCGATTTGGTTTGCGTCATTCTGTATGATCTCACCGCTCAGGACTCAGCACTTCCCTGCAGGCGTTCGCTGGCCAAGCGTTTCACGCTTCGCAGATCCAGCTTGCCGGTCCCTAGAACCGGCAAGACCTCGACCTTGACGAACTGGCTCCGCGAGGGGATGAAGAGATTGGGAAGGCCGCTGGCCGATAGCTTCGCCAGGATATCGGGAATCAGATTTTCATCGAGTGTATGCAGAACCGCCAACCGTTCTCCCTTCTTGTCGTCAGGAAGGCCGGTCACGGCGAAGACTTGGGAATCGGCTCCGGCTGCCTGTTGCAGCGCTTCTTCAACCTTACCGTGCGGGACCATCTCGCCTCCGATTTTGGAGAACCGAGAAAGCCGGTCGGTGATCGTCAAGAATCCATCGTCATCCAAGGAGGCGATGTCCCCGGTAATATACCAGCCGTCCCGCATCACTTGTGTGGTGAGGTCGTCCCGTCCCAAATAACCGTTCATTACGTTCGGCCCCTTCACCAGCAACATGCCGGGGGTGCCGGTAGGCAGTGGGGTGTAATTGTCTGGATCCACAATCCGTAGCGACACCCCAGGGAGCGGTTGGCCGACAGTGCCACGGCGAGATGCCGGTTGGTAATAGCCGGCGGCACGGAAGTCCGGACAGTTGACGGCGATCACAGGCGCACATTCCGTGACACCATAGCCTTCGATCGGCCCGATGCTGAACTTGTCCTCGATGGACTGGGCAAGTGGTGTGGGCAATTTTTCCGCGCCGGTGAGAATCACACGCACGGAACTGAATTGTTCCGGCGTACAGCGGCGGACATAGAGCTGCAGGAATGTTGGAGTGATGACGATGAACGTGAGGCGATATTGGCGAATGAGTTCACCGATCGCCGCCACATCGAGCGGTGACGGGTGAAAGATCATCGCCGCGTTGTTGAACATGACGAACCAGAAGACCATGTAACCGAACGAATGAAAGAACGGCAAGATGCCGAGAACCCGTTCGTCTTGATAGAGATGAAGCATCTGTGTCGCGCCCTGGCAGTTGGCGTCGATGTTGAAGTGTGAGAGCATGATGCCTTTGGGTTCCCCGGTGCTGCCGCTGCTGAAGATGATCGGTGGCCAGGCTGTCGGGGGTCAGCGGACTGACTTGTCCGCAGGCTCGTTCGATGAGGCGGCAGGGAGCGAACAGGGCGAGCAGCGCAGCGACCGCTTTCTGGCCGCGCCGATCGTCATGGCCACATCTTCCAGCCAAATCACCGACGGTCCATCAGGCAGTTCAAGCTTGGCTTTCTCGATAAAGGTATGGCTCGTGATGATCGTGCGCAGGCCTGCCAGGCGCACTGCGGATTCTAAGCCCGATTTCCCGACCGTGTAGTTCAGGTTGACGATAATCCTGCCGCAGAGAGCCGCAGCCACGTTCACCAAGGCTGTGGCGACCGTCGGCGGCAGCAGGACGCCGACACGGTCTTGGCCCTGCCAGTAGGGTCGAAGCGTGCGCGCAAGGACGATCGATCCGATCAGGGCTTGCAAGGAGGACACGCGGGGGCGATTCTGGTCGGCCATGGCCATGCGGAATGGGTAGCGTCGCATCGCTGAGATAAACTGACGATGGAGAGGTCGGCGGCCGGGTTTTCTAAGTTGCCAGGCGGCTTCGCCGAGCTCGTGAATCTTCGCGCGCAGTGTGTCCGCCGTCGTATCTGGCGGCAACGGTGCACCGAACGAGACCGTGACCGGGTAGGGGAGTTGTTCCGGAACTTTCCAGAGAAAGCGTCCGTGATTGAAGCTGAAGATGCTGCCCCAGACGCGATCCAGGTGAACCGGGATGATCGGAGCCGTTCGTCCTTTTACGATCCGTTCAAAACCTCGACGGAACGGCAGGAGGGTGCCGGTGCGAGTGATCTGGCCTTCAGGAAAAATACAGACAAGCTCGCCGTTATCCAGCGCATGTCCCGCGCTACGTAGAGCGCGAAGAATCATGCGAGGAGTTCCTGCTGTAGAAAGCGAGATAACGTTGAGCCGTTTCATGAAGGGCTTGAAGAGTGGGTGCTCTGCGAATTGCTCATCCACCACAAATCGCACTGGACGCTCGAGACTCGCGATCAGAAGGAATCCGTCGATGAATGACACATGGTTGGGCACCAGC
>JAAUPT010000273.1 GCA_012032965.1 Nitrospira sp. | reverse complement strand
GAAATCAGAGAACGGATAGGGAGAACCGACAAGTTACTGATCCTGCAGAAGCCATTTAACGGGATCGAAGCCTTACAGGTGGCCACGCCCTGTGCCGGAAATGGGATTTGGCCAATACAGCTGCTGGACAGCTGAATGAGTTGAGTCGCCTGGTCGAGGAGCGCACGGCGGAGCTCCAACGGGCCAATCAGCAGCTCACGGAATTCAATGACGCATTGGTGCGAAGCGTGGCAAACCTGGAGGTCGCGCAAGCAGAAATTCTTCAGAAAATGGTGAGTTGGAGAGACTGGCCTCTCGTGACCCGCTGACTGGCTCTTTGAACCGCCGCGCGTTTTACGCAGCGTTCGAGCAGGCCTTCGGCGAGAGCCGCGAACAGGGCCATGAACTGTGTTGTCTGATGGTCGACATCGACCATTTTAAACGCGTGAATGACCAATACGGACATGCCATCGGAGATCAAGCCATCCAAGCGGTCGCCCACTGTCTCCATGCAGGGCTGCGATTGGCGGATATGGTAGGACGTTACGGAGGCGAAGAATTCAGCCTGATGTTCCCATGTACGACATTGGCCGAAGCGTCCGAGCTCGCGGAACGCCTGCGAATTCGTATTGGTACAGAGGCCGGTAGCAGAGTGCGAATGGCTGACGGCTTAGGACTGACTGTCAGCATCGGAGTATCGGCCATCTCGTTTGGCGCGCAGACACCGCTAGAGTTGATCGATCAGGCGGACAAGGCCTTGTACGCCGCGAAAGAGGGTGGGCGCAACTGTGTCATGGTGATGGACGTGTTGATGCCAGGATTGAATCCTACCGAACAACTGGAGCTCCAGGTTCGGCGGGTCACGCCACGTTCCAGCTCATCGACAGTTCGATAAACGGTCCCATCGGGTGAAATGAAGTCCCAATCGTGTGCATGACAACATGCCGCCGTCACCTCTTCTTGGGTTCAAGAAGTGTATAATGCTTACGGATGACTCGCCTCGTTAGCCATCTCCAGTCCTCAGTCGGCAAGAAAGTTGTCATGGCCCTGACCGGGCTTGGACTCACGATCTATGCCATCTTCCATATGTTGGGAAATCTTCAAATATTCGAAGGGCCTCATGCGCTCAATAGTTATGCCGCGTTCCTCCGCGATATGCCGATTCTACTATGGATCGCTCGCATTGGATTACTGAGCATTGTGGTCCTCCACATCGTATTGGCGATTCAGCTGAGCCTTCAAAACCATCGTGCTCGCCCGATCGGCTATGCGATCCACAGATACCGTCAGGCATCGCTTGCTTCCAGGGCAATGACGGTCTCCGGGATGGTGTTGTTCCTCTTCATCGTATTCCATCTTCTGCATCTGACGGCCGGATTCATAGGCTCTCCGACCTCCGACCGCGTTGATGCGGAAGGCTATCGAGATGTCTATGGCAAGGTGATTCTGGCGTTTCAGAATCCCCTCGTGGTTGGGCTCTACCTTGTAGGGCAGCTGGGGCTCGCCTTTCATCTGAGCCATGCCGTTTCTAGTAGCCTACAGACCCTTGGGCTCGAACATGCGGCGCTGGACCGTCTGTTCAAAGCCGCCGGTCCTTCAGTCGCACTGTTGGTCGTCCTCGGTAATGTCGCCATCATCTTCGCAGTCTTCTTGAGGATTGTGCGGTGAGAACGAAACTTGACTCTAAAATTCCATCTGGGCCATTGGAGAGTAAATGGGATCGGCATCGATTCAGTGAAAAGTTGGTCAGTCCAAGCAATAAGCGGAAACGGACCGTCATCGTTGTCGGCACCGGCCTCGCCGGCGCGAGTGCCGCTTCGAGCTTAGGACAACTCGGCTATCAGGTGGAGTGCTTTTGTTTCCAGGACAGTCCTCGTCGAGCGCACAGCATCGCGGCACAGGGGGGAATCAATGCCGCAAAAAACTACCAAGATGACGGCGACAGTGTGGGCCGGCTGTTTTATGACACCATCAAGGGAGGAGATTTTCGTTCCCGAGAAGCCAATGTCTATCGACTTGCTCAGGTCAGCTCGCAAATTATTGATCAATGTGTGGCGCTCGGCATTCCGTTCGCGAGGGAATATGGTGGGCAGCTGGCGAACCGCTCATTTGGGGGCGTCCAAGTCTCTCGCACCTTCTATTGTCGAGGACAGACCGGACAGCAGCTGCTCTTGGGCGCCTATTCGGCCCTCTGCTGGCAGATTGAACGTGGTCAGGTCACCATGCGGCCACGTACCGAGATGCTCGATCTGATTGTGGTTGACGGTCAGGCTCGAGGCATTGTGGCTCGGGATTTGGTCACTGGGCACTTACGCGTCCATACTGCCCATGCCGTGGTGTTGGCAACGGGTGGGTACAGCAATGTCTATTATCTTTCGACCAATGCGCACGGCAGCAATGTGACGGCCACGTACCGAGCGTGGAAGCAGGGAGCAGTGTTTGCCAATCCGTGCTTCACGCAGATCCACCCTACAGCGATCCCTCCGGGTGACGCCTCTCAAGCCAAGTTGACCCTGATGTCCGAGTCGCTTCGCAATGACGGGCGACTGTGGGTGCCCCTGACGACGGCAGATCGCCGCTCACCGGACGACATTCCAGAAGCAGAACGTGACTACTTCTTAGAACGTCGGTACCCGCGGTTTGGGAATCTTGCACCACGAGATATCGCGTCACGCGCAGTGAAGGCTGTGTGCGACGAAGGTCGTGGTGTCGGCCCAAGTGGGTATGGGGTGTACCTCGATTTCTCTAGTGTGATCGAACAGCGAGGGCTCGATGTGGTCCGTGAACGCTATGGCAATCTCTTCGAGATGTATCACCGGATTACGGGAGAGGATGCCTACCACTCACCCATGCGAATTTACCCGGCACCGCACTACACTATGGGAGGGCTCTGGGTGGATTACAATCTGATGAGCACGATCCCGGGACTCTTCGTGATCGGGGAAGCCAACTTTGCGGATCACGGCGCCAATCGGCTGGGGGCCAGCTCGTTGATGCAAGGACTCGCCGATGGCTATTTCATTCTGCCGTATACGATCGGTCATTACTTGGCAACCGCGAAGCTTTCACCAGTTGCGGATGATCATACGGAGGTTCGCGGGGCGCTTCAGCGCGTCGCGACTCGGATAAACCGGCTGCTGAGTGCGAAGGGGCGTCGAACGGCTGCCGCCTTTCATCGGGAAGTCGGAAAGCTCTTGTGGAATCAGTGTGGCATGTCTCGCAATGAGGCAGGGCTCAAACTGGCACTGACGTTGATCCCGGCTCTTCGAGAACAATTTTGGCGGGATGTCGTGGTTCCTGGATCAGGAGAAGCCTTCAACCAAGAGCTGGAGTATGCGGGGCGAGTGGCCGATTTTCTCGAATTCGCCGAACTGCTCTGTCACGATGCGCTGCATCGGGAAGAGTCGTGTGGAGCACATTTCCGCGAAGAGCATCAGACGGAACACGGCGAACCGAAGCGAGATGATGGTCGGTTCGCGCACGTAGCGGCATGGGAGTACCGGCAGGGAGCGGTTCCCATCCTGCACAAGGAGCCCTTGGCCTTCGAATTCGTACAACCGACAACCAGAAGTTATCAGTGATTGGGAACGAGAAAGTAGAGTGTAGGTGAAAGGAGCAAGAGGCCAGCGCACATCATGAAATTCACATTGAAGATTTGGCGCCAGAATGGTCCAAACGAGAAAGGCCGGCTTGTCACGTATGAGGCGCACGAGGTGAGCCCCGGTATGTCGTTCCTCGAAATGCTTGATGGTGTGAATCAGAGATTGCTTGGAAACGGTGAAGAGCCTGTGGCCTTCGAGCAGGATTGCCGTGAGGGCATTTGCGGAAGTTGTTCATTGGTCATCGATGGCATTGCGCACGGCCCGGACCGTGGTATCACGACCTGTCAGCTGTACATGAGACGGTTTCCAGATGGGGCAACCATCACGATTGAGCCGTGGCGGGCCAAGGCCTTTCCGATTATCAAAGACTTGGT
>JAAUPT010000272.1 GCA_012032965.1 Nitrospira sp. | reverse complement strand
CCGCCACGGTCAATAATGAACAGGGGGCTGGTCCATGACGTAAAGAGGCCGTCTGACTCTCCACATGAGAGCAGTAACGGGGGCAGAACAAGAAATGGTAGTACTCGGCCGAACATGACGATCCTGAATTAATGATGTGTGATTCTAAATAGTACCGCGAACACGTCGGCAAGTGCTAGCGGGGAGTTAGGCTGGCCTGAGTGGCATACCAGTGTCCGTCGAGGGTTTGGAGAGCGAGTCGGGATTGTAAGAATCTGTGAGAATCATCCAGCTACAAACTTCAGCGCAACTCCGTTGATGCAGTAGCGAAGCCCGGTCGGCTTTGGGCCATCCTTAAACACATGGCCCTGGTGTCCCAGGCAGCGGGCACAATGAACCTCCGTTCGTGGCAGGAAGAGTTTGAAATCCGTCCGAGTCTCGACGGCCCGAGGGTCGATCGGCTGCCAAAAGCTTGGCCATCCGGTTCCACTATCGAATTTGTGTTCGGATGAGAACAACGGCAAGTCACAGCCGGCGCAATAGTAGATCCCAGACTCGTGATTGTCATGCAGTGGGTTCACAAAGGGACGCTCGGTATCTTCATGCCGCAACACGCGATATGCCGCCGCCGACAATTGTTTTTTCCATTCCTCATCGGTCTTTGTGATTTTGACGATTGGGTCGATCTGAATTTTAGGTGGCATCTGAGCCCTCCTTTCTACATTGGGACTGCTGTTTCTTAGTCGACCGGCACGACCGATTCTTACATGGTCTTCGAACGAAGACGGCGATTCAGCGTGAGTACGTCATAAAATAAAAATGGTACGTCCCGCAAAGTCAGATTGCAAGCCTTCACACTGGTTTTCGGGCCGGTAGTCGGCAAGCTGATCCGCCCATGCTTGCTCTTCCTCGGCCGTAGCAAGTTTCGCGTGAGTTTGTATCCATGCCAGCACTTCTTCATCGGTCTGACTCGAAAGGATTGCCTGCCGTAGGGGCTCTGCGTCCACTCCGGTATAGGTGAGGAATCGCCCATCTATAGTATTCCCTGGTTTGAGCACATTGGCCACGTATTCTCGCGGGAGCTGCTTTTTCGCAAGCAAGCGGACCTTGTCGATCAATTGCGGGAACAATACATATCCGCCGAGCGATTCACGCGGAGAACGCAATTGCACTTTTTCAGCATCACTCATGGATCTCCTCATCTTCGTCGTGGGGGCTCTGGTGCAGCAGTTTCCACATTTCACGGACTGATGGATGGGGCTCGGTGAACTCAGGTTGAGAGAGGTCAATCTGGATGTTATAGAGGCGATTGTTCGCGTTCTGGACTTGGACAACCGGATACCAGCACTCGTACCGGTGCTCCCAGCAATCGCGATACGACAATCGTAAGAAACACCGACTCATCGACTTCATGCGGATTGGAGCGCTCGGCCCCAGAACGATGGGGATGGAATGTCTTCGATATCGAGGGCCGTGTGGATGCAGAGCTTTAACAGAAAAACTTCCATCCCATCCGGCCAACTGCAGTAGGCAATCGTAGGCCACTCCGGGCCCCAGATTTTCGACTTCCGGTGTCACTGTGACGACGTCTCCAGTGTTCATGATTGATAGGTTGGTCACGCGAAGGGCTGGTTGATATTCTTGGAACTCATTCCTGGTATTATTGAGGAATCGGCGCAGGAAAAACCAACCGATGCCTCCGGTGATGAAAATAACGAGCAGAAGTAAGAACAGTAACCCGTCCACAGTGCCGATATCTTGGGTAAATGTGTCTAGTCGTACGGTGACGGAGAAAACCTACGTGGGGGAAGGGCTGGTGTCAACCATCAGATTCGGTCATGGAATTGCGTGCTCAGTAGGGCGCCCCTCCCGCAACTTGTTGACCTGTTGAGGGAACGTTGTGCTTTGATGAGGGCGGAAATGGGAAAGCCAAGCGTCTGAGCTCTGGCGATCAACCGTTGGTAGGTGGCGTCGTCGAGTTGTGGCGCGCGTGAAAGAATCCAAAGATAGCGTCGGTCCGGCGTGCCGACCATTGCGACGCGATAGTCAATATCAAGGTCGATGATCCAATAGTTCCCGTGACGGGATGGGCCGACAAGCCGTGCGAAGAAATTATCGAATGTCACCGCCAGCCTGGCATTGGTCGTCGAATCCACCACCGTCGCAACTCCGTCGGCTTGATCGAGGGTTCCTGAATCAGTCACGCATTCGTTATGCACGCCGATCTTGTTATCGGGAAGAATCGTATACACGGCCTTCGAGTCGACACAATGCCGTTGAAACCACATCGGAAGCCGAGCGATCTCATACCAAGTCCCAGCATAACGAGTGAGATCCACCGAGAGCGCCGTCGGAAGCGGTTGACGGGACTCCATCCCTACGCAACCAGTCATGATGAGCATGGCTACGCTTGCGACAAGCATGGCGCCTACCTTCTTGATCGGGTTCACCAAAGTATCATCCTCAAAAAATTCCTGCCGGATCATAACCGGTGTGTCCGCCTTGAGCAACATCTGTCCAGTCTGTCGTTGTTTGAGCTTATGGCTCACTTGGACAATGAGGTCGATTGCCGGTGTCGCTCATGCCCAGGATCGGTGAGAGCCAGCGCGCTCGAAGCGCTACACCACGATGATCTTTTGCTTGCAGTCTATGTCTGTGAATTATCCGTAGATGAGGGTTTGTCGGGAGACGCACTTCTCCTTGGAAACAACAACGCGGCTCCTGGCTTAAACGTGAGGTAGTACCACACCCATTCCAGCATTACCCGTACTCGGTTCCTGAGTCCGATAAGAAAGAAAATATGGACGAAGCACCAGATCAACCAAGCAAGGAGTCCTGAGGCATGGAGTGGGCCAAACTGAGCGACCGCCTCTGCACGGCCGATTGTGGCCAGCATGCCACGGTCTTTGTAAACGAAAGGTGAGCGTCGCTCCGGAACCGTGCCTTGGTTGACCAGGCTTGCCACGTACCGTCCCTGTTGTATGGCCGCTGGAGCGATTCCGGGCAACGGTTTCCCGTCTTTTCCCTGACAGTGAGCCGCGTCCCCGATGACGAAGATCCAAGGATCGTCCGGGATTGTCAGATCAGGTCGCACCCTGATCCGACCGTAAGGATCCTGAGAAGCTGAAAGGGTCTTCAGAAGCGGGGAGGCCTTGTTGCCTGCAGCCCAAATGATATTGTTCGATGATATCCATTCTGCTCCTACCATCACCCCGTTGTCGTGAATCGCACTCACCGGGCTGCTCAACTTGATAGTCACGCCCATGCGAACGAGTGCACGGGTGGCCTTCGTTGAAAGTTTGGGGTCAAACCCAGACAGAATGCGAGGGCCGGCCTCGACAAGAATGATCGAGAGGGCATCAGGTGGTAAGGAGGGAAAATCTTTACTGAGGACTCTCCTGCCGATCTCGGCCAGCGATCCGGCCAACTCCACTCCTGTAGGCCCGCCTCCCACAATGATGTATGTCAGTTGGTCTTGCGCAAGGGTGTTGCCGCTCGCCTGTTCCGCCTCTTCAAATGTGAGCAACATCCGTTCGCGTAATTGGACGGCATCGGTCATCGTCTTGAGACCAGGGGCCCACGATTCCCAGACCTCATGCCCGAAATATGCGTGACGAGATCCCGGAGCGACAACCAGAATGTCGAAGGGGATCTGCATACCCTTCCGCAGGTGAACGACCCGAGCCATGCGATCAATTGAAACCACCTCATCCATCATGACACGAACGTTGGCCTGGCGCCGAAAAAGAGACCGAAATGGCCAAGCGATATCGCCAGGAGACAACGCCGCGGTGGCCACTTGGTAGAGCAGCGGTTGAAAAAGATGGTGGTTCGTGCGGTCGATGAGAGTGACATCGGCCTCTCGTAGAGTACGCGCAACGGTCAGGCCCCCAAAGCCACCTCCTATGATGACAATTCGCTTGTGTGCCATTGGACTCTGCTCTACTTAGGTAGTCTCTCGTTGGTCGGTTATCGAGAATTTCTGT
>JAAUPT010000271.1 GCA_012032965.1 Nitrospira sp. | reverse complement strand
TTGACTGTATCAAGCGCAACCGATCCGACAACGAGCAATTTTCCCATGACTAACGGACTCCTTTCTGTAGGCTTAGAGCGCGGTCAATGAGCACGGCGAGCTTCTTCCGGGCCGCGGCGGAAATTCGTTTCGGTGCCGTGAGGATGGCATGATCCAACGCGCGATGACAGGCGCACTCTATCGGATGGGCAAAGGACGGCATCACCGCACTAAGTATCTGTTTCGCTAATGCAACATTCCGATGGAGCGTGGACAAGACCGCTTCGACCGTCACGGCTTCTTCCGTTTCGTGCCAACAGTCATAATCGGTCACCAAGGCCACGGTCGCGTAACACAGCTCCGCTTCTCGCGCCAGCTTGGCCTCGGGCATATTGGTCATCCCGATCACATCGACGCCCCATTGCCGATAGAGCCGTGATTCCGCTTTGGTTGAAAACTGCGGACCCTCCATGCAGAGATAGGTGCCGTTACGGTGCACTGTGGCCCCAGCTTGCTCTGCGGACGCGAACAGCGCCTCTCCCAGCTCCGCACACACCGGTTCACCAAAAGCAACGTGCGCCACGATCCCGTTGTCAAAAAATGTCGACGCGCGGCGCTTCGTGAGGTCGATGAACTGGTCCGGCACCACGACATCTCCTGGTTGAATCGACTCCTTCATGCTGCCGACGGCACTGATTGAGATGACGTGCGAGACACCAAGAGACTTCAGCGCAAAAATGTTCGCACGATAGTTGATCCCGCTCGGATTCAACAGATGCCCTCGCCCATGCCTCGAGAGAAAGGCCACTCGAATACCCCTGAGGGTGCCTACCGTAATCGCATCGGAAGGAGCTCCGAAGGGCGTTCGCACCCGAATTGATCGAGTTGCCGTAAGCCCTTCAATATCATAGAGCCCACTTCCCCCGATCACACCGACCGTCGCGTCCCTATGACTCTTCTTCGTGTTCATACAGATCCTTTTCCTAACGTAGCCTGCTGTAACGCAGCGGATTGTGCTGGTTCTTCGAGAGTCCTCACAAACTGCTCCATGAGTGCGATCACTCGTTCTGCAGTCCGCTCACAAGTCTCGCTCTCTTCGATCGACAGCCATGCGACTCCCGATTCCTTTCGAAACCAGGTCATCTGCCGTTTTGCAAAATGTCTCGTATCGCGCTTGAACCGGCGCACCATTCTTCGTAGTCATACTCATTCGCCAGAAAGGCTCCGACCTGGCGATAACCGAGCCCTTTCATGGAAGCGAGCTCGCGCCCGCATCCTTGGTCAAGCAATGCTCGCGTCTCTTCTACCATTCCGTGAGTCAGCTGCCAATCGATTCGTTCTTCAATCCTTCGATAGAGCGCTTCCTTGGTTCGCTGGAGTCCGATCAGGAGCGCCGAAAACAGGTTCTCTTGAAACCGATGTTCATCGTGCATGACCGACATCGGACGGCCTGACAATCGGTAGACCTCCAATGCCCGCATCACCTTCGATTCATCGTTCAGATGCAGCCTGGCTGCCGTTTCAGGATCGACACGCATCAATTCAGCATAGAGGCCGGCTCTGCCGCTCGCTTCTCGCAACTTCTGCAGGTCTGCCCTCACAAGAAGATCGGCCGGAGGTGCGGGACAGAGGCCCCTCACCAACGCTCTGATGTACAGCCCTGTGCCTCCGACCACGAAGGGCAGCCGGTTCGCAGCATACAGTCGGTCGATTTCGTCCAGTGCAACGCGACGAAACCACCCAGCATTGAACACCTCGTGGGGATCAACCACATCGATAAGCCGATGTGGCACATCCTGTCGCTCTGCCGCTGTGGGCTTATCCGTCCCGATGTTCATTCCACGGTACACCTGACGAGAATCAGCCGTCAGAACCTCAGTATTGAAATGTTTGGCCACCTGCATCGCAACCCGACTCTTTCCAACAGCAGTTGGCCCCAGAAGCACGACTAAGGGACGGTAGCGGCGTAGATGTTCTGGAAGCATGCATTCACGCGAGCGGAACTGGTCGTCGTATTCGGGGACTTTGATTCTCCCCGCTCATCTCATTCGAGTTGCTTATCCATGGATCGTCTACCAACCAACTCGTCCAAACATTTTTTCCAGCTCATCGGTCGTGAGACGGAACGACGTTCTTCGCCCATGAGGACACGTCGTAATCTCTCCTTCACTCTGCCATTCCTCGACCAACGCTTTGATCTCCTCCAGTCTCATGGGACGCCCAGCGCGCACGGCACCATGACATGCCATCGAGGCCAGCACTGAACGCGCCCTTGCCTCCAGACTCGTAATGCTGTCCCATAGGCCGAGGTCCTCGATGAGGTCCTGGAGAAACATTCCCGCATCGATTTGACCAAGGCCAACCGGCGTCGACCTGATCAGAACCGTTGAAGCGCCGAACGGCTCAATCTCCAACCCCAACTTTTCCAGATCGCCCTGGTACCGCTGCAGTAAATCGGCTTGAGCTGGGGAGAGATCAACCGGGTCAGGAATGAGTAGGGCCTGGGCTTCTAGTTTGTGGGTCGTCCAGGTTCGGAATAGTCGCTCAAACAGGACACGCTCATGGGCAGTATGCTGGTCGATCACCGTCAAGTCGCCGCCGACTTGCACCACAAGAAAGGTTCGGTTGATCTGTCCCAACGCGATCACCTCAGTTGATGGCACGCGAGCATACGGCTCTGCCGCTTCGCTTACGAACGCCAACTGAGTTTCAGAACCTTGCCTTGCTGACAACGTCGAGCTCGTCAGGGGAGACTCGAGCACGGGTGAAGGCCCAGCCACCGAACGAGCGCTGTGAGGCTGGCACCGGGGAGTCTGGCGCCCTCGCTCGAATGATCTGTCGATGCTCCCCTACTCAAAGCCTGGCGAACGGCCCGTCGGACGAGCTGATGAACGGTTTCGTTGTCGGAGAATCGCACCTCTCGCTTGGCAGGATGGACATTGACATCGACACGATCTGGATCGACCTCCAAGAACAGTACAAATCGTGGATGACACCCCTTGGCGACGAAAGATCCGTAGCCTTCTCCTACGGCATGAGACACCGCCAGGCTCCGAATCGGGCGACGATTCACAAACAACTCTTGGGGGTGTGCGCGACGACTTCGCGTAGATCGCATCGACAATATATCCTTCGATGGCCACACCGGGAAGAGCGGCCTGGAGCGACACGCATTGATCGAGAAACGCAGGCCGATAGACCTGGGCGATTCGGTCCATCGCTGAGAGCACCGCCGGATAGTTCATCATCTCCTGAGCGTTGTGCGTCAAACGGAATTGAATGGACGGCCAAGCCAGTGCCGCTTGTTGCACCACCCGAGTGATGTGCGAACATTCCGTCGCGATGGATTTCAGAAACTTTTTACGCGCCGGCTGGTTATGGAACAATTCCGCCACTTCGATTCGAGTCCCGGTTACGGGAGGCGCGTCGGCTGTTTTCCCGACCAACCCACCCACGACTTCCAACTCGGTTCCAACTTCGGCCGAACGAGTCGCCGTACGTAAGCGGACCTGCGCCACCGCGGCAATACTCGGTAATGCTTCCCCCCTGAACCCCATCGTTCGAATAGACCAGAGATCTACATCCGACTGAAGCTTGCTGGTTGCGTGGCGGTGAAACGCGCGGGGTGCATCCTCCCGGCTCATCCCCTCTCCGTCATCAGTCACCCGGATCAGAGAGAGCCCACCATCCTTCAGGTCAAGCGTAATCGCGCGGCTCCCTGCATCGATACTATTTTCAAGAAGCTCTTTTACGACCGCTGCGGGACGTTCGACAACTTCTCCTGCTGCGATACGGCCGATGACCTCGTCTGGCAGGATACAGATCTTGCCACGGCCGTCAGTTGTCAGCACGGCAACACGCTCCCCTGGAATGATGCGATGGTAGGAAGGGCAGGACGTCGCGCGACGGCGACGGTCATCGGATTTCGGCCAACTTATTCTTGGCCAATTTTGATTCATCCGATGAGGGGAACTCTTCGAGCACTCGTTT